>JAVQRZ010000141.1:0-2861 GCA_033582115.1 Candidatus Korarchaeum sp.
CTCCCTCTCTAGATGCTTCAGCATATAGCAAAGGGGTTATCCCCCAGACGCAGCCTGAGAACACCGCTGCGGCTACCGCTAGTTCCAAACGATCCCCGAAGCTGAGGCTAATAATTATTTAATTACATAGCGTAAGCATGAGTATGCGTACCTCTAGGATATCAGGTTTTTACAACCTCTCAGTGGAGGAGAGGCTGAGGATAGTCAAGGAGTTCGCTGATCTGACTGATGAGGAAGTTGAAGTCCTCAGGAGTGGGAAGCTAACCATCGAGATCGCTGATCACATGATAGAGAACGTGGTAGGTCTCTACTCACTGCCTTTCGCTGTAGCTACGAACTTCTTAATAAACGGGAAGGATTACTTGATCCCGATGGTCATAGAGGAGCCTAGCGTCGTCGCTGCAGCTAGCAACGCAGCTAAGATGGCTAGGGAGTCGGGAGGCTTCGAGGCTAACGCTACCGAGTCCATAATGATATCTCAAATACAGGTGGTGAAGGTACCGAACTTGGAGGAGGCTAGGAGCAGGATATTAGCTGAGAAGGAGAGGCTTCTTGCTTCAGCTAACGAGATGGACCCTCTGCTCACTAAACTAGGAGGGGGGGCTAGGGACCTGGAGGTAAGGGTAGTTGAGAGCGATACCGAGCCTATGCTGATAGTCCACTTGCTCGTAGACACGCTCGATGCGATGGGAGCTAACACTGTGAACACGATGGCTGAGGGCTTAGCCCCTACTATAGAGAGGTTAACCGGAGGGAGGGTCTACCTGAGGATAATATCCAACTTAGCTGACAGGAGGCTAGCTAGAGCTAAGGCTAAGTTCTCTAAAGCTGCGATAGGGGGCGAGGAGGTAGTTGAAGGCATCATGTGGGCTTACAGGTTCGCTAAGTACGATCCTTACAGAGCTGCTACCCATAACAAGGGCATAATGAACGGTATAATAGCTGTAGCTCTAGCTACTGGGCAGGACACCAGGGCCTTAGAGGCGGGAGCCCATAGCTATGCTGCTAGGAGCGGTAAGTACACTACGCTTACCGACTACTGGGTCGATGAGAACGGAGACCTTTGGGGTAGCATAGAGGTCCCCATGGCTGTCGGGACCGTTGGGGGAGTAGTTAGAGTGCATCCCATAGCTAAGGTGGCATTGAGGATATTAGGGGTTGAGAGAGCTAGGGAGTTAGCTATGGTCATGGCTTCAGTAGGCTTAGCTCAGAACTTCGCAGCGCTTAGGGCGTTAGCCACGGAGGGCATACAAGCGGGGCACATGAAACTACACGCTAGGAACATAGCGATGTCAGTAGGGGCTACGCCGAGCGAAGTGGATGATGTAGTCGAGAGGATGCTGAGGGAGAAGAAGATAAGCGTCGAGAGGGCTAAGCAAATACTGGAGGAGATCAGAAGTGGGAAGAAAGCTTGACCTGTTCTTAGTTGAGATGAAGCTCGTTTCAGCTTTCGAGATAAGCTCTGGTGTGACTGAGAGGAGGCAGGGGGTCATAGTAAGGCTGGAGGAAGACGGCTTGGTAGGATGGGGGGAGGCTCCAGCGGACTCACAGCCTTTTTACTCGTACGAGACCTCTGAGACCGCTTTCTATATAATCAAGGAGTTCTTATCGAAACCATCGATCGAAGCTGAAAGCCCTGAGGACTTCTTGAGGAGAGTTCAGAACGTTAGAGGGCATCAGATGGCTAAAGCAGGGGTTGAGATGGCCCTCTGGGATCTGGAAGCTAAGAAGAGAGGTATCCCTCTCTGGAAGCTCTTGGGTGGAGTCAAGGAGGAGGTCGAGAGCGGGGTCAGCGTGGGAATACAGAAGAGCTCAAGTGAGCTGCTTAAGGTTGTAGCTAACTACTTGGATGAAGGGTACAGGAGGGTGAAGCTCAAGATAAAGCCCGGGTGGGATCTGGAGGTCTTGAACGTTGTCAGGAGGGAGTACCCGAACCTTCCGCTCCAAGTGGATGCTAACGCTGCCTACAGGCTTCAGGACTGGCCTACCCTCAGGAAGCTGGATCGCTACGACCTGCTGATGGTAGAGCAGCCCTTGGATTTCGACGACCTTTTAGATCACTCGATCTTAGCTAGGATGATGAGGACCCCTATATGCTTGGATGAGTCGATAAAGAAGCCGGAAGACGCTTACAAAGCCTACAGATTAGGGAGCTGCTCCGTGATAAACGTGAAGCCAGCTAGAGTAGGAGGACTATGCAACACTAAACTGATACACGACTTCTGCAGTAGCGTCGGCATGCCCATCTGGATAGGGGGTATGCTCGAGACGGGGGTAGGGAGGGGGCACCTCGTAGCCGCTGCTACCTTGCCTAACGTCAAGTTCCCCAACGATATATCAGCCAGCAGGAGGTATTACGAGGAGGACTTAGTTGATCCACCTTGGGAGCTAACTTCTAGAGGTACGATAAGGGCTCCTAGTTCCCTCGGCATAGGAGTAGAGGTTCTAGAGGAGAGGTTGAGGAAGTACTCCTTGAAGCACTCCTCAGTGAGCTAAGCTTCTCTACTCCCATCAGCTTCGAGTCAACGGGATCGGGAAGTGAGAGGTCTATCCAAGTAGTGTGCGAACTAGGTGCTGTAGGAAGTTGGGATCAAGGGCAGAGCAGGTAGCGTGCAGATGAGAGTCATTTCGAGACCTGATCGCATCGTATGGGGGCTTCTCCGAGGATCAGAGCTAGAGAATCCAACCCCTTAGTGAGAGTAGCATAATGGATGAGATCAAGGCGAGCTCCTTCTCAGATCAATAAGACTTGACCTGCTGGTCTCTGGGAAGCGAGCTAGATATATTGATTTTTCAATATTAATTTATGGAGTTCGAAAAATATACCAGTAAAGTTTATGAGGAATAGACATTCTCGATTA
>JAVQRZ010000142.1:0-1147 GCA_033582115.1 Candidatus Korarchaeum sp.
CGTTAGGGCTGTAGACCTTGAGTAGCTTGATTAATACCTCAGCTACCCTGCTCAACTAGGACTTCCTCCAGCTTCTCCGTCAAGAAGCTCAAGTCATCCTCGCTCACCAAGTACGGCGGGAGGATCCTCAGCACGTTACTACCAGCTTTAGAGACCAAAACGCCCCTCTCCTGGAGGGCTTCTATTATCGGATCCGCTTGAACCTCGAGCTCCACCCCTATCATGAGACCCTCTCCCCTCACTTCTTTTATCTTCCCTCTAAGTTCCTTAAGCATTGAAATTAGAGTACTACCAGCTTTAAGCGCCTTCCTAGGCACTTCATCCTCTATCAAGGTCCTCACTCCTCCATAAACAGCTGCGCAAGCTATTGGATTACCACCGTGAGTGCTCCCGTGTTCTCCTCCCTCCAAATTCTCTATGAGCCAGTCCTTAGCTGCTACTAAGCTCACTGGAAATCCTCCTCCTATGCACTTACCCGCTACCATAATATCGGGCTCGATGCCCCTGCTGCAGTACGCCCATACGTATCCTGTCCTCCCGAACCCGCTCTGAACCTCGTCAAGTATGAAAGTAGCCCCCTTCTCATCGCAAGCCCTCCTAAGCTCCTTGAGGAACTCAGAGTTAGCTGGTCTTATGCCCCCTTCACCCTGAATCGGCTCCAATATGACCGCAGCTGTACTCTCATCTACAGCGTCAGCTGAAGTTAGCTCATTGAAGCGAGCGAACCTCACATCTAGAGAGGGGAAGCCCCTCCTGTACCTAGGGTTCCAGGTGACGGAGAGGGAACCGATGGTCCTACCGTGGAAGCTCCCTTGGAAAGCTAGTACGCGATTCCTTCCTGTCGTTTTGAATGCCAGCTTGAGAGCGAGTTCAACAGCTTCAGTCCCGCTGTTCTGAAAGTAGATGTTCCTCAGGGAGCTTGGGAGCACCTTAGATAGCTCGCTCAAGCACATATCCATAGCATCGCTGGAGAAGACAGTAGAGCAGACCATCAGCTTATCGATCTGTTCTTTTATCGCTCTCACGACTCTAGGCGGCCTATGACCTAGAAACGCAGCCCCGTGGCCTGTGTGAGCATCTAAGTACCTTTTTCCCTGAGAGTCCCAAACGTACTGACCCTCTCCCCTCACTATCTCCAGTCCTCTCT
>JAVQRZ010000143.1:0-3114 GCA_033582115.1 Candidatus Korarchaeum sp.
CCCCTCTGACTACCTCCACGAGCCTGCCCAGATCGTTAGCTCTGAACTGACTCGAGAGGTCAGCTATGAGGAGGTCCCAAGTCCCCCCGAGCACCTCCTCAGTCTGATCGAAGTCTATGGAGGTGAGGTCCCTCTCGCTGATAGACACCCTATCCAAGTTGGTGCTCATGTTAGTAACTACGAGCACCCTCCCCTCCCTCATGGATAGCCAGATATCAACTAGTTCCGAAGCCAGCTCGAGGGAGTCCTTGCCTGAGATGGCGATAAGTCTCCTCTCTCCGGTGCTTAAAGCTTCCTTAACTATCTCCTTGAACATTAGATCCCCTCTCTAATCAATTCTAGCTCTCCCGACCAGTTCCCTTAAGCTGAGACCTTTCCTCAGCAGGTAGGACTCTAGCCCGCTGTTTATCTCACTGAAGACGCCTAAACCCCTCCTCCTCACGGCAGTACCTATTCCTACAGCTTTAGCTCCGGCTAGGACCATTTCAGCAGCATCCCTCCAGGTCTCAACGCCTCCCGTACCTATCACGTCGCAAAGGTCAGCTAGTTCGTAGACACACCTCACTGCTATCGGCTTTATCGCAGGGCCACTTAAACCACCGAACTTATTCGATAGCACAGGTCTCATAGCCTCAACATCTATGTACATAGCCCTGAAGGTATTCACAGCGTTCAAGGCGTTAGCTCCAGCGTCGACAGCGCTCCTCCCCAAGCTCCTCACGTCTGGGAACATAGGTGAGAGCTTGACTATGAGGGGCACCTTCACGCTCTTCCTGACCTCCATCACGAGCTCTCGCATCATCTCGGGCGTGCTGCCCACCTCGACCCCGTGACCCCGCACGTGAGGGCAGGATGCGTTCACCTCTACAGCATCAACTCCAGCGTCCTGAAGCCTACCGGCGACGTAAGCAACTTCCTCCGGTGTGCTTCCACCAGCGCTACCTATTATCGGGATGTTTATCTCACCCCTCGCTTCCCTGAGCTCCTTCTCGAACTCATCTATCCCCGGGTTAGGTAAGCCCATCGCGTTTACTATCCCAAAGGGGAGCTCGACTACCACCGGGTTACTGAATCCCCTCGTGGGTTTAGGAAGCACGGTCTTGGTCGTGACAGCACCTGCTCCAGCTTTCTCAACTCTCTTGAGGAGGGAAGGATTATTCCCGAGTATCCCTGAAGCTAGTACGAGGGGATTCTTCAGCTTGATGCCCGATACTTCCGTCTCTAATAGCATCAGATTCCCCTACACCCTTAACAGTTACTTGAAATAAAGACTTGAACTTAGAGGTGGTCCTGATAACCTTCCCCCTCCCCTCCCTGCTCACGTTCACTAGACTTAGGGAGGTGAGCTTCCTCAAGTGCCTCCTAGCTGAGTTACCTCTAGCGGCAACTAGGTCGGCTAGTTTGATGGGCTCATTAGCAGCTATGAGAGCTAGGGTCCTCAGCTCACCCCTCGATAGGAGCTTCCTCCCGAGGGAGGGGGGTAGTTCAACGCTGTAATCCTCTTTTAGAACCATTTGCCATCCTTCTTCAACTCTCTCGACTCTGAAAGGATGAGAGCTCAATTCATCATTTATCTCCTGAGCTGCTTTTTCAATAGATTGTCCTCTGAGGCCACATATCCTCTCGACAGTCTTCTCATCAACAGCTCTCCCTGAAGCGAAGAGCAGAGCTTCAAACAACCTCTTGGCTCTCTCCCAGGATCTCTCGATCGGCATTGAGGATCACTCTTACCTCTCCAAAGGGCTTTTCCTGAGCTAACACGATCTCTCCCTCCTTCTCCAAGAAGAGGAGGGCTAGTAAGGTCATCACGAGCCCGCCAGCTATCTTGGAGATCTCAGCGAGGGATAACGAGAGCTTTCCCTCACGCTTGAGCTCGCTTATCGCTGACCTCACAGTACTCACATGCTCCGCTAAGTTGAACTCGGATATCTCAACTAGTCTCAAGTACTCCCTTCTCTCCCTAACCTTGCTCTGAGCCCACTCAAGGGCTTCCATGAACTCACGAAGACTAGGGTACCTAGGTGGGTACCTCTCATGCATCATGATGAGCTCAGCGTTCAGGAGCCTCACCTCCCTCCTCTTGGGCTTGACCTTCCTCTCCCTCCCTCCCTTGAGGAACGAGATTATATCATGCTTCAACAATCTGATGAACTCCAGTATCATTTGCCCAGCTCTAGCTATATCACGAGTCCTCAGGAACTCCTCCCAGATTTCATCAGCCCTCAAGGGATCCCCTCTCTACTGCTACGACCTTGGATTCGCCTCCTCTCATCGTAACCCCTATTATGTAGTCAGCCTCCTCCAGAGTCTCTCTCTTCAGTGAGACCATAATGACTACTGAGCTCTTAGCTAGCTCCCTAAGGGCTCTAGCATATCTCTTGCAGTTCAAACCATCTAGCATAGCGTCTGCTTCATCGAAGAGGTAGAGTAGAGAGGACTTGACCTTTTGGGACGCTAGGATGAAAGCTAGAGCGCATAACGACTTCTCCCCTCCGGATAGGGAATCTATGCTGACACTACTCTTTCCGGGAATACTGACCTTCATATCAAGACCTCTACCTGAGAGGGAGAGCTCCCCTCTACCTCCCTCAAAGAGAACGTTTATCCATTCATTGAACGCATTTGATAGCTTCGTTAAAGTACTCTTCAACACGCTCTCTCTCTCCCTATCGATCCTCGAGATAACCTCCTCTACCTCCCTCTTCCTTGAGGAGAAGGAATCATAACGCCCTCTCACCTCCTCTACTTCCTTCTTCCTCCTCTCGTACTCTTCAGGGGCTCTCGGGTTCACTTGACCTATCGACCTGAGCTTGATCTCGAGTACAGAGAGCTCTTTGCTTGGTTCTGGAGTTTCTATAGGCTCCACTCCAGTAAGAATGTTTAATTCACTCTCTAAAACCCTTATTTTAGCTATTAAATCGCTTCTCTCTTCCATCAACTTCCTTACCTGCCTTATATGAGCTTCCCTCCTGGCTAGAGCGTCTTGATACCTCCTCCTGAGCTCCTGAACGGCCTTCCTCACTTCATCCAGCCTATCCACGTCGGGGTCTCTATCAGGTATCTCAGAGAGCTCTCTCTCCTTCCTCAGTATCTCCCCATCTAACTCCTGGATCT
>JAVQRZ010000144.1:0-6950 GCA_033582115.1 Candidatus Korarchaeum sp.
TATGCGATTCGAAGCGCTCATAGTGAACTCTGTATCGGATGACATTACCTCTCTGATCAAGTCCTATAAAAATGTAAATTTACTTTAAAAAGGAGGTAAAAATTTAATATTTAAAATTTCTTCTTATAGTATTTTACCTCTTTAACGTAAGCTGGTTCTGTGTATTTACTATCCTTACTTATCGCCCTCTGCATGCATGTCTGCACGCACTCATGACAGTAAATACATTTGAATGGATCATATATGATGACTCCTGCCTCGGGATCTACTTTAATAGCGACGGAAGGGCATACTCTCTCACAATCCTGACATAGATCGCACTTCTCCATATCGAAATCTATCCTACCTCTGTGCTCTGGGAACGGTTCTCTTCTCTCAAAGGGGTGCTTTACCGTGAAGGGTTTTGAGAAAAGGTTCCTAATGACAACCGGTAGCATGAAAGGCAATTCACTCACCACCCCTATCCAGCCTCACGTACCTCTCAGTACATGATATGCACGGATCTACTGAGTGGAGGATCACAGGCACGTCAGCGATCTCACAACCTGGAAGCATAGCTAGGACAGGCGGTATGTTCGCTAATGTTGGAGTTCTGATCTTCATTCTCTCTAAGTAAGGAGTTCCATTAGCTTTAACGTAATAGAAGAGCTCCCCTCTAGGTTGTTCTACCCTAGATATAGTCTCGCCCTCAGGCCACTCCTTGGGTTTGACAAAGAGAGGGCCATTTCCCATTTTCCTCAGCCTATTTATGACTTTCAGCATAAGATCTATAGATTGAAGAGTTTCGTAATATCTCACGAGAGTTCTAGCATAGCTATCTCCTTCCTTCTCAACTACAGGTTCGAATTCGAGCTCACCGTAAGGCAATTTCGAGTTCATCCTAACATCTAACCTCAAACCACTCCCTCTAGCCACAGGCCCTACCGCACCGAGCTTCACAGCCATATCGGTAGATAGATAACCCTTCCCAACGGTCCTCTTTCTGAAGGCAGGATCCTTAAGAATGACTGGTTCCAACGCTTTCACTCTCTCCTTGACCTTATTGAGGGTCCTCTCGACCTCATTAGCTAGTTCACCCTTCACATCTCTGTTAACACCTCCTATCACGTTAGTCGTCACCATCACTCTGTGCCCACCGGTCCTCTCCTGTAAGTCCATTATGAACTCCCTCTCACGCCAGAACTGCATGAAGAGACTTTCGAAACCTATCGCATCTGCGAATAAACCGAGCCAGAGCAAGTGACTCTGGACCCTGCTCAATTCCGACCAGAAGACCCTAAGTAATTCAGCCCTCTCAGGAACCCTCAGGTCCATTAGTTCCTCAATGGCCATGCAGTAACAGAGCGTGTGCATGAAGTTGCATATACCGCACACCCTAGAGGTCAAGTACACATTTCTCCTATAATCATTCAGTTCTGCTGCCCTCTCTATTCCTCTGTGAACGTATCCTATGTTTACATTCACATCCACAACCCGCTCCTCATCGCACTTCAGGGTGAGCTGTATCGGTTCAGGGAGCACCGGATGTTGAGGTCCGAAGGGAAATATAGTATACTTCCTCTCAGAGCTACTCATACCAATCGCACCTCCAACACCTCAAAGCCTCCCTCTTGGCATCATCAACATCGAAGCGTTGCTCAACCTCATCAAAATTGTTGACTCTTCTCTCAACAGGAAGCTCAGATGGATTTATCTTCTTCATGGGAATCACCTCATCAGGAATCGGCCTCCAGATGAACTCGAGCTCTAATTTAGGCTCTGGTAACCCATCTCCTCCTAGGTACTTATCTATGGAACTTGCTGCCTTCCTACCAGTCGCTATTGATTCTATAGCTGAGGACGGTCCTAGGACAGCATCTCCCCCAGCGAAAACACCAGGCCTGCTGGTTTGCAGCGTTTCAGGATCCACCTTTACGAGACCTCTCCTATCTACCTCAACTCTGAATCCCGAAGGGATCGGGACGACTTGACCTATTGCTTTGATGATGGTATCCGCTTCTATGATGAACTCACTACCAGGTATTGGCTCAGGTCTCGCTCTACCTGAAGCATCGGGCTCACCTAGTTTCATCCTCACGAATTCCACCTTCACTTTTCCTTCTCCGTTTCCGAATATACGCTTTGGAGCCACTAAGAAGTTAAACTTAACTCCTTCAGCTTCTGCATCCTCTACTTCACTTGGAGAAGCTGGCATCTCCTGTCTAGTCCTCCTGTAGTAGACCCAAACCTCTTTCGCACCTAACCTCAGGGACACTCTAGCTGCATCCATCGCGCTGTTCCCTCCTCCTATAACTATCACCCTATCGCCCAAGTTGGGCCTCTTATCGTACAAGTTGACCTCCCTGAGTAAGTCAAGAACTTCGATCACGCGAGGATGGTCTTCCCCCTCTATCCCTAGCTTCGAGCCCTTGTGGGCTCCAGTAGCTATGAATATCGCATGGAATCCTTGGGCGAAGAGCTCATCTAGGTCCTCTATCCTCGTATTAGGTCTGAACTCAACTCCTGCCTCCTTGAACCGCGCTTCTATCTCCGCGAATAGTACGTCCTTAGGCAATCTGTACTTAGGGATACCGACTAAGAGCATCCCTCCCGGTCTCGGTAGCTCATCAAACACGACGACTTGGTGACCGAGGAGACCTAGATAATATGCGGCTGCTACTCCAGCGGGGCCTGCACCAATGACCGCAACTCTCTTACCGGTTGACGCTTTTCTCTTAACGTTCCTCGGGTATATCCCAACGATATCCGCTGCGAACCTCTTGAGAGCCCTTATCGATAGAGGATCCCCGTTCTTAGCCCTCCTACAAGCGGTTTCGCATGGAGCAAAGCAGACCCTCCCGAGGACCGCTGGTAATGGATTAACCTCTAGGTTAGTTTCCAAAGCTTCCTCAAACTTCCCCTCAGCTATCTGGTGTAAGTACCTAGGTATATCCGTGTTAGCTGGGCAGGTTAGGAAGCATCTAGCCGGTGTCCTGAAAAGGGGAGGTCTCTCCCCTGTTGCAGGCTTGAGGAGAGTTCCTGTTTCTGATGTCCTCAGGAGAGCTCCACCTATATCGGGAGATAGGCCTGTGAACTCCAGTTCGAACATATCTTTGACCTCATTCTCAGCTAAGAAGGCGCAGGGATACACGCTAGTGATACTCTGAGCTTTCTCACCTTTCCTCACTCTAGTCTTAACCCCGAGGACATCGGAACCTCTCTCGAAGTAGTAAATCAACTCGAAGTGATCATCCTTATCGTTGCACACTAAACTCATGAAACGGGCATTGGATTCATAGAGCTCTCGAGCCTTAGATATCAGCGAGTTTCTATCAACTTCCTCATATAAACAGCAACTAACCGTAGGTCTCATTTACGACCCTCCCTCTTCTCAGCTAGTTTCCGAAGAGCGAGCACTACTCCGTCTATTATCGACTCGGGTCTTGCTGCACAACCCGGAATGTAAACATCAACTGGGATGACTTTGTCCACACCTCCAAGGACATTTGGACAATTGTAAAATATCCCTCCGGTTGATGCGCAAACTCCAACAGCTACTACGACCTTTGGGTCGGGCGTCTGCTCGTACAAGTTCCTGAGGACTTTAGCATTCCTCCTGTTAGCAGGACCGGTGACTAGCAAAATGTCGGCATGCTTCGGGTTTCCCATATTGAGCATCCCGAACCTCTCGACATCGAATCTCGGTGTTAAAGCTGCTAATATCTCGATATCGCAACCGTTGCAACTACCACAATTCACATGGAGTATCCAAGGGGACTTCACAATGGATTTCTCCCTCAAGCCCATCAAATCACCCCGCAGCCATGAGAACAAGGGAGATCGAATTTAGGAATACCAGAACGAGACCTAGCGACCATACGGTCTTTATCATCGAAGCCCAAGTCAGCCTCGGGAAGATGTTATCGATTATTATAGTGAGGATGTAAGATAGGAACGCGATTAACCCACCCAACAGCAGGTTTGGTGAAAAGAATAGTGTTACTATTGATAGAAAGAGGATCAGCTTAATCCAGTGACCTATTTCTATCAAGGCCAAATTGTAGCCCGAGAACTCTGTGAACACTCCTCTCACTATCTCCTGATGAGCGTGGTGAGAGGCTGAGATATCGAAGGGTGATTTCCTAGCTTCTATTACAAGGGTCATGAGGAATGCTATGAAGAACCCAGGGAGCATGAGAATTGGAGGGCTCACTGATGCCATTATGCTACTCACCAAGAAGTTCTTCGTTACGAGGTAGAAGCCCACTGCTGTGAGGATGAGAATCGGTTCACAGGTCAGCACTTGGATCAGCTCCCTTCTCGCTCCTATGTAGCTGTAAGGGGACCTCACGCTATAGCTACCCATTATGAGACTTACATCCGCTAGTGAGACTATGAATACTATTAGTAGCAGGTCTTGGCCGAACGCGAGGAGAGAGAGTGATATCAGTGAGAAGAGGAAGTACGCTCCAGCGAAGATCGGTTGTAAACTCGATGCTATGATTGGTTGCTTACTCCACAATTTCAACACATCGTAGAACGGTTGGGGTATAGGTGGGCCTATCCTGTTCTGAAGCCTAGCTGTGATCTTCCTATCGATCCCGTTCAAGAACCCACCTAACACCGGCGAGAGTATTATGAAGAGAACAGGAGCTATCAGTTCGCCCACCATTTTAAATCACCACCACTAGGAAAACTAATATCACCAGCATTACTCCGATTGAAGAGATCATCTTGTTTGTTGAGGGAGATCCGAGTCTCTCATCGAAGAATAGATTTGAGATATCGAATTTAATGGGTTTGTCTGCTGTTGAAATCAACGAATATGGGTCCTCCTTTACGTTCTCCCCGCAGAGGTACGCAGGAGCTACGTAACCCTTCTTGAGCCTGCCTAAGAGCCAGGCTACTAGTATGACTAGGATGAACATCAGGAACAAGGGCAGTACCGGGAAGGAACCCACATCGGTGAAGAATTCCCATATCGAGTAGGATGCAGGGGATTCATTCCTTAAGACCTTCAGCGTTAGATCCCCTAGAGAAACGACTAAACCTGCTAAAGCGCTCAGGATTAAAGCTGATCCAGCGATCGTTAACATCGATAACTTATAGGAGAACGGAATCCTCTCTAACCTGAGGTCGATTAAAGCTGGAGGGTATGTCAGCATGTGGCCCATCCACTTGGACCAGAAGAATGCCGTAGCAGCGCTCCCAATCGCGATGATTAAGATGAATAGAATCGCAACAGAGGGCATTGGGATAGATGAGATGGCTTCTACAGTCAACCACTTCCCTATTAACATACCGAACGGAGGAAGGTACATCAGCAACATCCCAACGAGCATCAATATTGTGGAGAACGGGTACTTTCCTATCAGACCCTCCCAGTCCTCAATGTTCCTTGTGCGAACCCTATTCTCTATCACACCCGCACCGAGGAAGAGCAGCCCTTTCGACATAGCGTGAAAGATCATGAGTAACATCGCAGCTAGGAGTGTGAGAGGAGTACTTAGACCAGCGCAGAGGATTATCAGCCCAAGGTTCCCTATCGTCGAGTAAGCTAGTATACGCTTCGATTCTCTCTGGCTTATAGCGAGGATCGAGGTCGCTAAGAAGCTGAGTCCACCGACAGCAGCTACGGAGTAACTGAGGACTGGGAAGTTGATCAGTCCCGGGGATATCCTGAGGATGAGATATATACCGGCTTTCACCATAGTGCTGGAGTGAAGCAATGCTGACACAGGCGTAGGGGCTATCATAGCTCCTAGAAGCCAACTGTGGAAGGGAACTTGGGCTGATTTCGTGAAAGCTGCTAGAGATAGGAGGGCTAGAAGTAACGGTATGTAAATAGGTGATTTAGCATTAATTATCTCTGAGAGAGTTAGTGAGTGTAGCTGCATAACTCCTATGAACATAGAGCTGACGAATGCCACGCCTCCTATTATCCCCATCCAAAGAGCTAACAAAGCATTCCTCTCCGCTTGCTCTGTTAGGTCGTGCCTGATCAATTGATAGCAACAAAGTGTGGTTACTTCCCAGAAGAAGTAGAGCCAGTATAAGTTGTTTGAGATTACAACACCGTTCATAGCTGCTAGCAGGAGGATCATGAAGAAGAAGAACCTCGGCTGCCTAGTCCTCTTTAAGTGGAGGTGCTCCTCATGCTCCTCCATGTAGTTAAGTGAGTAGATGACTATGAGGGATCCGATTATACATATTATTAGGCACATGATCGCGCTCAAAGGATCGATTAGGATCGTGGGGGAAGCTTTAATTCCATGAATTAAAGTCTCAAGGTAAATTAAGGGTAACAACTGAAGTATCGTCAGTAAGATAACTAAAGGGTGCCTCCTGGTCACACCTACGTAGAGGAAGAAGAGGAGTAAGCCGAAGTCCATTACCATGATAATCAAGTCTACCTGAGGCGGATAACTCAACGTTATTAGATGCGACTCGGAGCTTAGGACATGATAGAAGGTGATTATAGAAATTAAGGTGAGCAGAACGAAGGTCACGTACACAACAAAGTACCTGAGCGCTTTGTTGTATGAAACTGCGCTTATTAAAGCGAGTAATGAAGGTATTGCTATCAGAGATGTTACAATGAACTCAATAGATGATAGAGGGAATACCAAGATACCACCTCCTTATCTAGCGTCCCATTCATCAGCCCTCACTCTACCCCTCTAACTAGAGAAGCAACGTGATATCTTATAAAGTTTTTTAATGAATTCTCCCTCAGCACCTAAGAGATGTAATATGGTTCTAGCAGTAAGGTATAAGAATTTTTTCATTATTACAGAGTTATATTTAAGGGATTCTCGGAAAGAATATTAACGATAAAAACATTGTTGAGTGCCTAAGACCTTAGATTCAAATCGATGTCCCATCAGTTAGCCTTCCCTCGAATCAAAACTAAAATATTCCTGGAAATTCCTAATTTATTGGGTTAGATTGGATGAAGATTGAAGAATTGA
>JAVQRZ010000145.1:0-8963 GCA_033582115.1 Candidatus Korarchaeum sp.
GGACCGTAGTCCAGGAGAGGTAGTTGAGGGTCACGGAGAGCTTCCTCCTCACTTGCTCATCGAATAGGGGAATACCTCCTGTGTTCGCTAATTGTACTAAGAATGAAGCGTAACCTATCAGGAACATAGTGACGCCAAGCAGTAGTACCACCCCTCTGGCATCCCTAACTTCGAGGTCCTCCTCCGCTCTCGCTAGAGCGATCCCTAGGAGCATAGCTATTAGCGTGAGGAGAAGCAGTAGTATAGTGTTTTCAGAGATCCTGACTAGAGAGAGCATGAAGAAGAGTAAGAAGCCTAAAGGAAGTGCGAATGGTGAGAAGAAGAGTTCAAATAATCGTTTGATAGCGGTATCATCTCTTCTCGCTTTTAGAAGTCTATGAAAACCGAGGGTTCTCTCAAGTGAGCTACATACCCTCCTCAATGATCTGACGGTACATGAGCTCTCGTAAGATTCGCTCAAGATCCTGTAAATTAAGCATAAGGTCTTATAGGTACTGCTATCCCTCACTAGATCTGAGAACCTAGCTTTAGCAAGCTTCCTCCCTAAGAAGGAGCTCCTGACTGATCTTATCAGTAGCGATAACAACAATAGAGACACCCTAAGGCTTAACCGTGTAAGTGAGCTTCGACAGATCCACGATGTTAGAATACCTTCTCACATTACCCAAGAGCTCAGCGTAAACAGAAACCCCGGTCAGGGGCCTCTCAGTACCTATGAAGACGTATCCCTCATTGAGAATGACCCCTTCGTAAGTTATGTTGAGCTCCTTAAGTATCGAATCTATCTTCCTCAGGTCCTCGGTCGTGAGGAAGTTCCTTTGGGTGTAGTCAAATATCATCACGATGTAGGAATCGCCGAGCGAGAAGTACGGGTAGCCCCAAGGTATCCTATTATATATCATGTTCCTGAGCGTACTGTAGATGAAAGCATTTGGCTTCAATTCAGGAACGTTGAGAACTAAAGAAGACCTGATTATCACGTTCCCTACACCGTAGCTCCCAGCAATATCGCTACAGATACTTTCTAATCTACCTGATACCTCGGATAAACTGCTCCCGTTTATCTGGCTCACATAGATCCTTATCACCGAGGGCGTCGCCGTCTTGAAAGTTATCTTCGTTGCAGCTATATCCTCTACGTAAGCGTTTGGCCCACCTATAGTTACCCTGCTCCCTTCATACCAACCTATCAGCTTGGTCTCGTAAGCCCATGTTATCAGGACGTCATCGTGGAACTCCGTCGCGTTCACGGTCCAAGTCCCATCCACTCTAGCGTAAACCAAGTAGCCTAGACCCGAGAGCCTGCTGAACTCAAGAGCTGCGTTCCTTATGTTTAGCCCAGAGAAAGCGCTTACCTCCTGAGGAGGAGGGACTAAATTTTCATAAGTATAGTAACCACCTAATGATAGGATTATCAATAATAAAAAAAGATCAAAAGCATTGATCCCTAATATCTTCCCAGATTGTCTATCGATCCATTTCATCCGTATCGGTGCCTTCAGTCGAATTCAGATTTAAACTCACCGCCACCCTCTTCTTCCTCTCCACCCTTGCCCTTCTCCTTGCCCTTCTCCTCGTAAGGCTTAGCAGCGATTATGTCATCAGTCTTTATTATCAGTATGGCGGTCTCCGTAGCTGCAGCTACGGCGTTCTTGACGCCCCTGTAAGTATCGACTACGCCGATATCAGCCATATCCCCTACTTTACCGTTGAGCACATCTATGCCTGCAGAGACCTTCCCCGACTTGTGAGCGTTCCTCAGTTCCACTAAAGCATCGACAGCATCCATCCCAGCGTTCTCAGCCAATATCCTAGGTATGCTCTCCAACGCGTTAGCGAAAGCCTCCATAGCGAGCTGTTCCTTCCCTCTCTCCGTGTGAGCGTAATCCCTGAGCCTTATGGCTAGTTCCTCCTGTATGGAGCCTCCTCCGTAGAAGATCTTCCCATCCTCTATCACATTCCTGATCACGTAAAGCGCATCCTTGAGACCTCTCTCAGCTTCATCAAGTATGGTATCAGCTCCAGCCCTCAGTAGTATCGTTACAGCCCTCGGGTTCTCGCACTCCTCTATGAATATCATCTTATCGTCTCCTATCTTCCTCTCCTCAACCAATCCTGCCCTTCCGAGTTCGTTCTCAGTTAGATCATCTAAGTTGTTTACTATCTTCCCTCCAGTAGCCTTCTCTAGCCTCTGCATATCCTTCTCGCTCACCCTCCTGACTGCCATTATACCGTACTTCGCTAGGAAGTGCTGAGCTACTTCATCTATCCCCTTCTGGCAGAAGACCACGTTAGCACCTACGGAGTGGATCTTCTCGACCTTCTCCCTTAGGATCTTCGTCTCCTGCTCTATAAACTCTCTCAGCTCCTGAGGAGATGATATCTGAACTTCCACGTCTATCTCAGGCTTCTTTATCTCGAGCGGGACGTTCAGTATTGCTATCTTAGCGTTCTTCACTCTCTTCGGCATGTCGCCGTGAACTACCTCCTTATCGAGTATTATCCCCCTTACGAACTCAGTTTCAGCGAGGCTCTTGCCCTTCTTCTTCACGATCTTCACGTTATCTATGTCAACGTACCTCTTATCACCCTTCATCTCCTCGACTGCCTTCACAGCTTTTACAGATATTTCCGCGAGCTTCTTCTTCTCAGCACTCACAAGCTTGCTGCTCATAGCTGTCTCAGCCACCTTGATCAGCCATTCCTTATTATCAGGATCTACCTTCACTGCAAGCTTTTCCAACTCGCTCTCGACGAACTTGAGAGCTCTCTCATAACCCTCTACTATCACTGTCGGGTGGATATCCTTCTGCAATAGGGACTCAGCTTCTATGAGGAGCTCTCCTGCTAGCACAACGCTCGTAGTTGTCCCATCACCGACTTCCTTGTCCTGAGCCTTAGCTAAGTTTACCATGAGCTTAGCCGCAGGGTGAGCTACCTCCATCTCCTGGAGTATCGTAGCACCATCGTTGCTCACAGTTATATCTCCTAATGAGTCCACTATCATCTTATCCATTCCCTTCGGGCCTAAAGTCGTTTTTACAGCATCAGCTATAGCTCTAGCAGCCATTATGTTTATTCTCCTTGCTTCATCTCCTCTCGTCCTCGTAGTTCCTTCCTTCAATATCAGGACTGGTCTCCCACCTACCGTAGCTAGGGCCATTACCAGATCACCCCCAGTAGCAGAATGTTGGTCTAGGCGCGGTTACCTACGCGCATGAGTTATAAAAATTACCTTCATAGTCAGGAGCATTAGAGGCGATCATTATGGTGAGAGTAGCTATAATAGGGGGGAGTGGGCTATATAAACTCTTAGAAAAACCTAAAATACTGAAATTAGACACTCCCTTTGGTTCATGTGATGTAAGCTTAGGCGAGTTCGCTGGTGAGGAGGTAGCGTTCATACCTAGGCACGGTACTTCGCACGAGCTACCCCCTTTCAGGGTCAACTATAAAGCTAACCTATACGCTCTGAACATGCTGGAAGTTGAGAGAGTGATCGCTACTAACGCTGTAGGTGCGATAAACCCCGATCTAGAGCCAGGAACGATCTTAGTGCCTCAAGATCTCATAGACATGACTAAATGCAGAGAGGTGACGTTTTACGATGGGAGGACAAGGATTAAGGTCAGAGGAAAGGAGTTAGGTGGTGTTATACACGTCTCCATGACGCCACATACTTACTGCCCTGAGATAAGGTCTTCCATAATTGAAGCTGCCGAGAACATAAGGTTGGACGTTAGAAATGGAGGGATTTACGTCTGTACTGAAGGCAACAGATTTGAGACACCTGCTGAGATCAGAGCATTCTCGATCTTGGGAGGAGATGTCGTGGGGATGACCGGGTGCCCTGAAGCCTCACTCGCTAGGGAGCTAGCCCTCTGTTACGCGAGTATCTCCATAGTCACGAACTATGCTGCTGGTGTCAGTGGAAGGATGAAGTTGACTCATAGGGAAGTCTTAGATATATTCTCAAGGAGATTGAACGACCTATCGGTCCTCTTAGAGGAAACGATTAGGAGGATCCCTAAGCAGAGATCTTGTACCTGCAAGGATGCGCTCTCCGAGTTCCTACAGTGAATGTAAATATTTTTTAACATTCTGACTAACTGTCCCTCTGCTGATAGAATAAAACTTTAATTTTCCACGTGATGCGGTACGTGGTGGTGCAATGAAGACCAAGAGGGTACCCACCCTCGATGATCTTTACGTTGAGAACAAGAAGGTCTTTTTGAGAGCTGATATGAATGTCCCTGTAGGAGATAATGGGGAAATAATGGATAATGAGAAGATAAAGCAGGCTGCGAAGACATTGAAGGAGCTAATAGAGAGAGGGGCTGCTGTAGTTGTAGGGACCCATCAGGGGAGACCTGGAAGTAGTGATTTCATAACTACAGAACCTCACGCTGCTGAACTATCAAGGGAGATTGGGGTAGAGGTAGAGTACATCGATGGAGTCTTCTCAGGTGAGGTCAGGAATAGGATAAAGGGGATGAGAAGAGGGGAGGTATTGATGCTTGAGAACCTCAGGTTCATGGCTGAGGAGAACATCGAAGGGGATCCCAAAGACTTGATAAAGACGCACCTTGTCCAGAGACTCGCTCCACTGTTCGATACATACGTTAACGATGCTTTTCAAGCGGCTCACAGGAGCCAGCCCTCCTTAGTTGCTTTCCCATACCTCCTACCTTCTGCTGCCGGTAGGAACATGCAGAAGATGTTGAACGAGATGCTCGAGCTCGATTCGGTAAAGGGCAAGAGGGTCCTGATACTCGGGGGAGCGAAGGTTCCGGATAAACTTAAGGTGATGGTTCATTCCATGAGGAACGGAAAGGCTGCTGAAGTCCTCACGGGAGGACTCGTTGGTATGCTGCTAGCTGCAGCGGCAGGTCATAAGCTCGACGGAAAGTTGAAGAAGATGAAGGACTTAGATCTGCTTATCCCAGCGGCTAAGGAGATATTGAGTGAAGCTTCTGGTAGAGTCCTCTACCCGGTGGATTTCTTAGTGAAACGTGAGGACGGTAGTCTTGAGAACCACCCGGTTTACGCTATACCTGAGAGCGGTGAGATCGTGGACATAGGTGTAGGGACCATTGAGCTCTACAAGGAAAAACTCAAGGACGCGGACGTAGCTATAGCTAACGGACCAATGGGTATCTTCGAGAAACCAGAATCTAGAAGAGGTACTCTTGAGATAGTGAACGCTATGGAGAAATTTGCTAAGATATCAGTGCTTTGTGGAGGTCATTTAAGCGCAGCTGCTGATATGATTGGCTTAAAAGGGAGCAGGATATACACCGCTGGTGGTGCTGTGATGTACGGTCTCGCTGGCCTCCCCTTACCTGCTGTCGATGCGTTAAGGGAGAGCGTAACTAGATGATAAGAGTCGGAGTTCTAGGACATGGTCCCTACGCCCCTCACATCGCAAACGCTCTAAAGAGTCAACCTGACATAGAGGTCGTGGGCTTCTACTACCATCAACCTACTTTCCTTTCCAGGGAGCTATCTAGTATCAGCAAGTTGTTCTGCAGCAAGTCGCAGTTCGAGTATTTCAAGGAGAGAGGTATTAAGTTAAGCGGTTTTCTCGAGGATTTCCTCGAGAGCGTAGATTTCCTCCTAGAGTATGATCACGACGATCTGAGTATTAAACTGACCTTCGAAGGGACCGGTTTTCAACTGAGCCCTAAGGATGTAACCTCGTTTAGGTTAAAAGAACTATCTCTATCGGAAGTATCTATAAGGTGGATCTCGGATTCTCTTTACTGCTGCCCCTTCTTCAGACCTGCTTTACTAGAGCTGAAACTCTCTCAAGAGGAGAGATACGATTTCATCGTCGATTTCCTCCTCTCAGCGAGGAGGGTGAGCTCCGTTAATGAGGAAGTTAACTTAAATGACTTCTGTATTTACTACCCGTTCTTCAGGAATTACACGCTATTTTCGATAATAATCTTCCTTAAATCTCTACAGTTCTCTAAAAACGGGAAATCTTTGAGCGTATTTTCACTCTACGGAATTTTCTCCACTCTTCCGGAAGCGATAGACACGATGAGGGAGTCCACCGGCGTGATTAGGGAGTTTTCCTCCTCTATCACGGATCATCACTTAAATATAAAAAGCGGGCTGCTCCACTGAACCAGGTGATTCTTTGGAGGAGGAAGCTCGAGAACCGTCCTTCACTCTGAGAGCGGTAATTCTATCGATATCCTTCGGCCTCTTAGTGCTATTTGGCCAAGTTGTGATAAGAGGGGCTGGTGGTTACAGTTGGACTGGAGAGGCAGCGCTCGTCATAATAGTAGTATCCTACGCTATCTCAAGCTTGAGCAGGAAACCGCTATCCTTAGGTGAGATAGGAGTTATCTTCGGATCCGTAGAAGTGATCACCGTGCTCTTCATAGGGTGGCAGTACATAATACCCTCTTGGGCCATAGCTGCTCTCGCTAAGGACTTCCCATTGAAGCAGATACTCCCTAGCTTCTTAGTGCCGAAAGATGAGGGCGCCTTAAGGAGTCTCCTACTGGGTGGTAATTTGGACTGGGGCGCTTGGGCTCTCCCCTTGGTTTACGTGATGCTCTTCGCTGTACTACTCTCATTGTTCTCCTACTTCAATGTGATACCTTTGAGGAGGTTTTACATAGAGAAGGAGAGGCTTGTGTTTCCTGTTGCAACTGTAGCGGCTAGCTTCTCTAGGATAGTGAGGGACAGAGGGAGGGAGCTCAAGTTCCTGTGGCTTGGCATTCTCTCAGGGTTCATGATATCGCTCCTTCAGAGAGGACACCTCTTAGAGACTATGTGGGAGGAGTTCCCAGCTGCTGACCTCAGGTTCGACTTAACACCCTACCTCCAGAGCTCCTTCCCTGGAGGAGCTTTTGGAATGGATAGCGGAACGCAAATAACCCCTGATCTGATTGCTTGGTCTTTTTTGATACCTCTAGGAGTGCAGATATCCATATGGGTAACTGCGATAGTCGCTTACTTGCTGATACCCCCTGTGCTAGTCAGAATGGGCTTGCTCCCTTATGAGGTAGGCCACGACTTCTCTTTCTACGTCTCAAATTCCGCTTTGAGTGGTCCGTTGCCTTGGTACCATTTGAGCACAGGTCTTTACGTCGCTGTCGGTCTCATCCCGATCTTGCTAGGGAGCAGGTACATAGTTAGGAATTTCAAGGAGTGGAAGGATGAACCCTTAGCTAGGAAGTGGGTTTTCTCGGGTTGGACTCTCACCTTCGTTGGTAGTTTGCTACTCCTATCCGTCCTGGGGATGAGTCCCGCGATAGCGTTAGCGATACTGGTTCTACAATTGGTTTACTGGCAGGGTTATGTATGGACACTCGGTATGAGCAATTGGATAATCCCCATCAACCTAGGTGTGAGGGGGATCTTAGATAGCGTTTTCTTCTCGTCAGGGGCCTTTAGTAGGACATCTTCAGATGCTTTCTTCTCGGGTGCAGCCAACGCGATGATAACGGACTCCGTATCAGCCCAGCCGACAGCATCAGCGGAGGGGTTCAAGTTCACCTCCGATACAGGAATGAGAGTAAGAACTATGTTCAGAGCTCAAGTCTTTGGGATGCTCTTCGGAGTCATAATAGGTGGTTTGCTGCTCCTCGTATCCTTCCACCTGTGGGGCGCCGCTAAGAAGCCACTCGAGATGGTGGAAACTACCTACCCTGAGGAAGGGCTCTTAACTGTGATGGGACAGTTGATGGGCTGGAAGCTTGATTATTTCCTCGAGGGGTTTTTTGTAGGCGTTCTTGCTTTCTTGATAAGGGGAATCTTCCCTGTGTTCGGAATAAGTGCTATAGGCATGCTCCTAGGGCTCCTCCTCCCGCAGTATGCAGCCCTCTACATGATGACGAGCTTCCTCAGGTACTTAGTTGAGAGATACGGGAGTAAGGAGTTCATGCACACTAAAGCGCTCCCCTTCGTCGCTGGCTTCGCGGTAGGTGGTGTCCTAAACGCAATAGGTACTAGCATAGTCTTGATCGTCAAGTCCAGCCCCTTATCCCCCGCTTCGGGAGTGATAGGTCTCCTGATTATACTAGCAGTGGTGCTACCCGTGGTGAGGTCTTACGCGACCTCCGGGAGGGTCTCAGATGAGCTTGATATTCACACCCCTAGGGATTAGAGGAACCTTCGGGCAGGGTTTCGATGTTAAGGCAGCTATGCTACTCGCCAATATATTCGGGAGGAAATTGGGGAAGGGTTCGCTAGTCGTCGTGGGAAGGGACACTAGACCGAGCGGTGAGGTTATAGAGAGAGCCGTCATTGCGGGTCTCTTATCAGCTGGCGTCAACGTGCTGAACGTAGGCATAGCCCCTACGCCGACTATAGAGTGGGCTACAGATAGGTATAGCGCTGATGGAGGTGTTATTATCTCAGCTAGCCACAACCCACCTGAGTGGAACGCTTTGAAGCTCTTAGGTAGGGAAGGCATTCTTCTCCATCCCGATGAGACAGAGTCCCTGAGGGAGGAGTTCGAGAAGGGTTCCTTCGAGTCCGTGCCGTGGAACGAACTAGGGAGGGAGGATAACTACGATGTCACAGCTGAGTACCTCGAGGACCTGCTGAGATTCGTTGACGTTGATAAAGTGAGAGAGGGAAAGATGAAAGTATGTTTAGATGTTAACGGAGGAGCTGGAGCTTATGTAACCCCTTACCTTCTCAATGAACTTGGTGTAAAGACGATAACCATAAATTCAGCACCAGGGATATTCGTTAGGGAGTTAGAGCCAAGGCCAGATACTCTGGAGGATCTCTCTAGGATAGTAATAGCTACTAGGTCTGATCTAGGCCTAGCTCACGATACAGATGCTGACAGGCTGACTCTAGTCACTGAGAAGGGGGATGTACTATCTGAGGACATGACCCTAGCTCTAGTTGTCGACTACGTATTGGAGAAGAAGGGTGGTGGAAAGCTAGTGGTCAACGTGGCTTCCTCAAGGGTTTTCGACCATATAGCAAGG
>JAVQRZ010000146.1:0-2559 GCA_033582115.1 Candidatus Korarchaeum sp.
TTTCGTAGTGCTTCAGTTCATCTTCAGCTATGCTTCTGAGCGTATCCCTATTGTTACCTCTGACGACTGAGGAGATCCTCCTGTAGACCTCATACTCTGTTATCTCGTTCCTCTGGAACCTAAGGAGGTTCATCTCTCCCCCGAGTAGGATTGCGATCATTAGATAAAAATAGAGTGTTGTGTTGAACAGGGCTTACTCACAGATCACGCTCAAGGAGCTTTTCTCTCCGATATTAACGCACCTATGGCTCCTATTAACGCACCTAATCCTGCTAAGATCGTCCCTATACCCGCCGGAAGGACGAAGTTAACCAACCAGAGATGAATCTGCTGAGTCGGGATCTGATTACCCTGATGGTGCACCGGGTAGACGTGCATCATCCAGCCAGCATGGTAACCGCCATAGATCAGGGAGAAGGACGCTATTAGAACGCCGGCATTGTACATTAGAAACGCTAAGAGCCCGATCGATGATCGCTTATCGCTGTAAATCAAGGAGAAGTAGAGACTTCCTAGAGGTCCGGCGATTAGGTACATCAAGTATCCCATAGTGAACCACATCCCTGCGCTTCCTCCTGCTATCACTCTGGGAATCTCCAAGGGTTCGTAAGCTATCAGTAGTGTGATCACTGAAGCCACTATCAAGTGCACCAACGAGGCGTACCTGAAGAGCCTACCTAAAGCAGGCATCACATCACCTAACTTATTATGAAACAATGGATATATAACTATTGTTGTACATCCTTTCGGTATATAAGAGTTTTAAGGTAACTACGAGAGGTGCTCTTGATGGGAGAGAGATTAGAGAGCAAGATCATGATGCTCTTGGAGAGAGTACTAGGATCTTCGCCATCCGAGTTCCTCGGGAAAACTTGTTCTATCTTCATGAGAGTGGTTGAGTCATCCTCACAAGACGGTGAACTCCTGATATACCTCTTCGGGTTGAAGTTAGGTGAGAAAGTAGGGAGGGAGGTAATTGGGGAGGACCGCTGGAGGACCTTATCAGAGGTATTGAGGTACATGGGGCTCGCTGAGAGCATTGAAGTAGTGGAGGACCTCGAGGGAACTACCCTTATAGTCAAGTGCGCCGAGGATCGCGGGAAGAGGAGTACCACCTACGGTTTTATGAAGGGCATGATAGCTGGCTTCATCTCTCAGCTATCTGGGAGGTACGTTCTCGTCAGGGATTTGGAGTGTCAAGCTGATACCTGTGTATTGAAGCTAATCGACCTACCGGAGGGGTCAGATATCGACTCCCCGAGGAACGTGATAATGGAGTACCTGAGGACGAACCCCGGAGCTCATATGAGGCAGATGGCTAGGGACCTCGGGATGAGCCTGGGATCCCTGAGGTGGCACTTGAACGTTCTAGAGAGGAGGGGCTTGGTTAGGGAAAGGAGAAAAGGTAATATGACAGAATTCTATCCTTCAGAAATCATCCTAAAATATCACCAAATCTCATCATCCCAAGGAACATCTTGATTATCGCAAATACGACCGCTGAAAACTATCTCCAGTATCTCGCCTGATGACCTACTGAAGACATCAACTTCGCCTGAATCGTTCTCCCTAACAGCTAGGACAACAACACTGCAGCCACTCTCATCCTCTAGAGAGACATAGAACTCCTTATCGTTGATAACGCTTAAATCAGGCTCCTCGTCCTCTAGGTCTATCCTCTCCATCCTAGCGTACCACTTCCCCCACTCGAAAGCTATAGCTCTCATCCCTAGGAACCTAGCTAGGGGTTCAAGGTTCTTTAGGATAGCTCTCTTCATCCTGTTCACACCTAGGCTTAAAAACTTGAGAGGATCTTCCTCTACCTCTTGGGCGAACCTATCCCAGTTGATTCCTATCTGTTCCACTCTGTCCATTTCAGCTCAACCGCTAAGCTGGTATCAGGTAATAAGTCTTTTGGTTCTCTCAAACTGAAATAAGTTATAAGCTAGGGTCTCGAAGAAAACTTATGGAGTTCAGGTACTTTGGTAGCTCCGATGCTAAGGTCTCGGTAGTAAGTTTGGGAACGTGGCAGTTCAGTGAGTCATGGGGCGTGACTGATTATCAGGATGCGAAGTCGATAGTTGAGAGAGCTCTAGAGGTAGGCATCAACTTCTTCGATACGGCAGCTGTCTACGGAAGGGGGATGAGCGAGAGGTTCTTAGGAGAAGCCTTAAAGGAGCTCGGAGTTAGGGAGGATGTCTTAATAGCTACTAAGATACCCGGAGAATTCTTATCAAGGCAAGATGTATTCAAAGCTACTAGGAGGTGCTTAGAGAGGCTCGGCACGAGTTATATAGACCTCATGCAGGTCCACTGGCCCCCCTGCTGGGACAACTTCCCCACATGTGAGTACATGCGCTCCCTGGAGGAGTTAGTGCACTTAGGTGCAATAAGGATGATCGGGCTCAGCGATTTCCCGCCTGAGCTAATCGAATCAGCTTGGTCCTGCCTCTCCACGGAAGATATAGTCAGCGTGCAAGTCAAGTACAACTTAGTTGAGAGGGATGCTGAGAAAGAGATAATTCCATACGCTGAAGCTAACAACCTAAGCGTGCTAGC
>JAVQRZ010000147.1:0-1525 GCA_033582115.1 Candidatus Korarchaeum sp.
TAGGTCCTCTAGCTCCTCCCTGCTAGCTGTCGTCTTCACACCCAAGGGGTCGAGGTGCGACCTCACTGCGAAATGCCCTACCTCCCTCAGCGACTCTATGACAGCCTTAACTTTCGGCATCCTGATCCTTAATTCAGAGCATACCTCATCCAGTCTGTAGTAGAAGGGAGGAGCACTTGCTTCCTCCTTGAGCTTGCTTACAAGCACTCTTACATCATCGTTAATAGGCTTCAACTCATCCAAGAGGTCTGGGTCGACGAGCTTTCCCAACCAGATAGGTCCCATGGCTCCAGTAGCGCTGGGTAACTCATCAGTCCCTCTAATCGTTTCGAAAGCACCTCCCTTGTAATTCAACCAGCCGAGTTCGCCTAGCAGCTCTTGAGCCCTACTAGCCCCTCTATCCACCCTGAAGTAAGCCCTAACGTAATGCTTTTCACCGTACGAGAGGAGCGGTTCAGCCGCTAAGTCCAGCCTAGCAGCAGACCTGACTACGAAAGATATCAGTGCTCTTATCCCAAACTCCTTACAAAATGGTAGTTTTTTTCCCCATATACCATAATATCTGAAAAGCTTTTTAGGGTATATTCCGAAGAGAGGGGGTTCATCTGTCGCTGTAACTCCTAGCACCCCACCTCTCCTCACAGCCCTCAGGAAGGAGTCTATGAAGGGAGCAGGTGACCCGAAGGGGTCTAGGTCCACGTAATCAACCCTATCCCCATCCCACGCTATCCTCTCCGCCTCTAGCCTAGCGTCAGAGCACTTCGCCTTTATTCCAGTCGCTTTGTTCAACCTCGCATTGATCCTTATGATATGCACTGATAAGCAGTTCGAATCGCAAGCTATTACTTCCTCAGCACCGCCCTCTAACTCTAACCTCAGTGCCCTGACACCTGAAGCTGCCATGAGGTCAGCTGCGCTCTTCAGGTTCAGAGAGGAGAATACCGTCACCGCGAGGTCCCTATTCAACTTCATCCTAGGGTTGTAGAATACGGGAGCCTTCGTGTAAGGTATCCCCCTCCCCTCTAGCTCCTCGAGGTCCGTAGAGTAGAACGAGACCTTGCCCTCCCTATATAAGCGTAGGTTCAACACTACCTCAGAGCTCACAATGGTGAGAGAAGGGAAGTTCATTATAACTGGTAGACCGGGCTCCGGTAAATCGACCTGCATAGCCATGCTGATGGATGGGCTTATGAGCAAGGGAATTAGGTTCGGGGGGATAAGGACTCCGGAGGTGAGGGAGAGAGGAGTTAGGATCGGGTTCATCGTTGAGGACCTCCTAACAGGGGACAGGGATGTATTCGCATCTATTAAGTTCAAAGGAGGTCCCTCTATATCGAAGTACGTCGTCGACTTGAGGAGGTTTGAGTCCGTAGCTATACCTGCTCTGACTAGAGCTTTTAGGGAGTGTGAGGTCATCCTAATCGATGAGATAGGTAAGATGGAACTTCTCTCGAGTAAGTTCGTTGAGATAATTAGGGAGATATGGAGATCCAACTCTATCGTTGTGGGGACAGCTCCTCTAGCC
>JAVQRZ010000148.1:0-1735 GCA_033582115.1 Candidatus Korarchaeum sp.
CTTCGAAACCTGAGCTCAAGGGTAGGTTCCAGATAGACAAACCTGAGAAGTGGGACTGGGACCACAGTACCTCTTCATGAACTTCGAGGTTAGAAGCAATAGCATCAAAATATTCCCCTTATACTTGGTATATCCCCCAAATAGAAGTTGAAAATTCTGTAGACTAAATTATGCAAGTAAGTAGATAACGTTTATGAGTAACGCCAGTCCTGAGGGAGGGGTAGGGCTTGTTACCCGAGGTGATAGATCTTCTGCTAATCCCTGTGCTCGTGAGTGAGGTACCGCTGAGAGACATCAGTGATGAAGAGGCTGCAAAAATAGCAACTAGGATAAGGAGGATCTTACCTTCATTAGAGGGAGTGAAGACCGTGATAATTCCAGTTCTTTATTACTTGAACGATATCTTCGGGAGGATGAAGCTAGATGAGATGACGGTGAACTCTGCAACATTAGTGGACCTCATGGAGAAGAGGGGCCTGAAGTCCGGGGTTTACGTGCTTAATCCATACTCATCTAACGGTATGATTCCAATACCTAATAGAATAGCGAACAGCACAATGGGTATCGCTTGGGCAGTCATACCAATAATCTTGTTCGGTAATAAGTATGAGGTGCTAGCGAGCTACGAGGATTATGAGGAACTAGATTACGCGCTCGATGATCTCGCATCCCTCCTCTCAAAGGTTTACGGTATGCAAAAACTTAAAATATTCCCACCAATTTCTATTGAAGATTTAATAGATCTCATAGATTCTGTAGAAGAAATATACGAAAATAGCAATTTTGAGACATCAGCTGGATAGCTCCTTCCCCATGTAGAAGGACCCAGCTACCCTCCTGTAACCGAGCTTCCTGAAGTACTCCCTAGCCCCGATCCCCGATATGACCAGGATCTTCCTCGCTCTGATCTCCTCTAGGGAAATTCTCTCCGCTTCTCTGATGAGCATCGCTCCATATCCTCTATGCTGCGCGTGAGGGCCTGGCATCTCGCCTATAGGGACCATCTGCCCGTAGACGTGGAGTTCTCTTATCAAGTTCGTCCTCTCGTCTATCTCCCACCTGTGAGCCAGAGGAGACGGCTTCCTCAACCTCAGTATCCCCATGAGGACGTCGTTACTATCCACCAAGGAGAGGAAGAACTCAGTACCTCCGTTCGCTTCGTACTCAAGTACCTCTGTCTTCACGGAATCATAATCAGGTTCAGTCCCCTTATAAGAGGTCCTACCTGCCTCTCTGAACCTTATCTCCCCTATCTTGACACCTATAGATACTAAGGTCTCCTCCACGATCTGCCTTAGGTTCCTCCTTCTAGGTCCGGCTGCTATGAGTTCATCCGGTATGTCCCTCTGAACGTGTTGGAGCCTCACCCACCTAGGAAGCATGGGGATCGCTTTCATCAGATACTCTCTGAACTCCTCGTCTGTGATTCCCCTGTACTCCCCTCTCTCCCAAGCCTCGTGGAGCGGTGTCCCGGGTATCACTAGAGTGGGGTATATCTTCAGCATGTCCGGCTTGAAAGAAGGATCCTCTAGAACCAACTTCAAGGCTTCTAGATCCCTATCTAAGTCGCTACCGGGGAGGCCGGGCATTAAGTGGTACCCGACTTTGTAAGCTGAGTCCTTAAGCATTCTAGTAGCTCTTCTCACATCGCTTACCGTGTGCCCTCTCCTCACCGCTAGTAGGACGTCATCGAACGGAGACTGAACTCCTAACTCAACCCTAGTGAACCCCAAGT
>JAVQRZ010000149.1:0-1061 GCA_033582115.1 Candidatus Korarchaeum sp.
ACCTCCTCGAAGTACTTCAGTATCTCATCAGTGAGACTCGGCTTTACTCTGTTCATCGCGATCTCGAAGTGCCTAGCTTCAACAGTATCGGCTTCCAAGTCCTCCCTTAATGCGGCCATTGCTGCCTCCCTGACTAAAGCAGCTAGATCAGCCCCGCTATACCTCTCCGTCGTGAGAGCTATCCTCCTTAAGTCAACGTCCCTCGCTAGAGGGACTTTCTTCGTCAGCACCTTAAGTATCTGATACCTCGACTGAGCGTCAGGCGAGCCTACGTAAACTAACCTCTCTAACCTGCCCGGCCTGAGTATAGCTGGATCTATGAGATCGGGCCTGTTAGTAGCCCCTATGACGACTACATCCCTAAGCGGTTGAATGCCGTCTATCTCAGTGAGCATCTGGCTAACGACCCTCTCGCTGACCCCTGAGTCAGTGTGAACCCCTCTCCTCGGGAAGAGGGAGTCTATCTCATCGATGAATATTATAGCAGGCGCTACCTGCCTGGCCTTCCTGAATATCATCCTAACGGCCTTCTCGCTCTCGCCGACCCACTTGCTCAAGAGCTCAGGTCCCTTGACGCTTATGAAGTTAGCCTCGCTCTCATTAGCTACAGCTTTAGCTACGAGCGTCTTACCGCATCCAGGGGGTCCGTAGAGAAGCACACCCCTCGGAGGCTCTATACCCATCCTCCTAAAGGCATCTGGGTTCTTTAGAGGGAGCTCAACTACCTCCCTAAGCTCCCTCTTAACATCCTCAAGTCCTCCAACATCTTCCCAAGTGACATCGGGTATCTCTATGGATATCTCCCTAAGGGCTGATGGTTGGACGAGCTTTAACGCTTCGAGAAAGTCATCGTTAGTTACCTTCAGCTCCTCCAGCACCTCTAGGGGTATGCTCTCAGCATCCAGATCTATCATGGGGAGGACCCTCCTCAATGCGGTCATCGCTGCCTCCCTGACTAGAGCAGCTAGATCAGCCCCTACGAAACCGTGAGTTATATCAGCTAACTTATCTAAGTCAACGTCATCAGCTAAAGGCATGTTCCTACTGTGTATCATCAGTAT
>JAVQRZ010000150.1:0-1142 GCA_033582115.1 Candidatus Korarchaeum sp.
CGAAGCTAACTTATATGTAAAGGTAAGTGATACCCCTGCTCTTATCAGCGAGATATCCCCTCTAACAACCAACCCACTCTCAGGTTCGACGTAAAGCTTAGTCACTGTTGATATGTTTTGTGCAGGATGATTTGAAGTTGAGTTCGTGTAATTGAACGCTTTGCTTGACTTCCAACCTGTCTCAAGTTCAACGAGCCCTTTGTTAACCATAAGGATCGTCAGGTTCTCGTATAGGAGTGAGGGTAAGTTTATGGAATCCACACCCACTAACTCCTGTGGGAACGCGATCATGTGAAAGAACACATCAGCGCACTCGCCCTCAGAAGCACCATCCGTAAGGCAAATATTGAAGCTCGGCCACGTTAAGTTCCTTACCAATATCGATTCAGTTGAACTGTTCAAAGGCGAGCTTATGTTGCCGTACGAGAGGACCACGCTCTCCTCCCAAGTTATAACGGAACCCTCACCTAAGGAAAAGGTGAGCTTCTTAGCTGAGGAGTATGCTTCCTTAAAGCTCTTACCACTCGGTTGAGTCCCCGTGAATAGAGAAACACCCAAGATCAAGGCTGCCACTAGAGCGACTGAGATAAGAATCAAAGCGAGCTTCTTCATCACGCACCTCGAGGAGTACTCCATCGCAAATATAAACTTTCTCATGAAGTTACGGTTTAGGGTAAAGCGAAACAATGAAAAGAGAAGTTAAAAAATCAGAAAATAAAGTTCTCAGGCTCTAAGGACCTCCCAACTACTTCAAGCTTATCGGAGGGTATCTTCTCCCCTCCGAATAGCTCCGCTTCTTTCTTGCCTTGCGTTAATGCTGCAGCTATCCTACCGACCGCATCCCCCTTCATTATCCCGCTACCGCTATCGCCGGTAGCTACAACCATGTTAGATCTCCTGAAGACCACTGGATTGTGGTCAACGAAGTTCACCATGTAGAGACCTCCCCACATGTTGTCTATCCTAGTTCCCTCGAGCTGCGGGAAGTACTTCACTATTATCGGGTATATGCTGTCATAGTAGAACGACTCCTCCGGCTCATCGTCGGTTGAGAACGGCCTTATCTCGTCGGAAAGCGCTAGCCATAGAGTTCCATCTTTCTTATCGGCCCTTATGTAGTGTTCCGTTGGGAGTATGGTGAA
>JAVQRZ010000151.1:0-1719 GCA_033582115.1 Candidatus Korarchaeum sp.
GATGAGAAAGGAGTTAAGAAGGAAGCTGTGGTGCAAGCGAGCAGAACCTTAGTCCTGCCCTTCTCCTCTTCCAAGGATGATCGCCTCCTGAATATGTTAAGAGACATCAAGCTTGGGAGGGTGTTCGTGAATCCGAAGGAGTATCTCTGAGATCACAGCCTCAACCCTCTTCTTCCTTTCCTCGTTAGATGATAAGTCCTCTATACTCTGCTTGGACTCCCTATCCAGACTGAACGTCTTACCTGTATCGCTCAACCTCCCCAGTCCCTCCCGCTCAAGCACCTCCAGTATCCTTAGGACTGATCGTTCCGATACTTCAGGAGGGGCCTTACCGTAATTAGCGTAAACTCCCTCTATGCTCTTCTCTATGATCCCAAATAGTGTAGAAGTCCTAACGGACTTCTTAGCTTTTCTGAGGTCTCTTATGACTGAAGCTAATAAGTTAGAAGATGCCTGGACCGCTAAGTCACGCTCACTGATCTCCTTATCCTCTACCCTCACTGACTGAATTGATATCGTACTCATAGCCTCCTCAAAATCCATGTCGAACTTCCCCCACTCGCTCAGGAACTTCAGGGCGCCTTCCTCCGTCATCAAGTAAGCTACCCTCAGCACAGTTGGGTCAGCGCTTATCATTTCGAAAGCCCTCCCGCCAGCTCTCATCTCGGTCTTCAGGGCCATTGCCTCATCCGAGCCCATATGCGTTACGCATAATAGGAGTAAGGGGTACTTCTCCATCACCCTTCGGAGCTGCTCCTTGTTCTCTCTCCAGTACTCGCCGCACTTGACCTCAACCCCCACTTGATTCACTAGCAAATTACCCCTGAGACCCTTATTCGGATCGTAAGTCCAGATATCATAGTGAGCATCCGTCCTAGCTCCGGGGACGCTCAAAGGTTCCTCAGAGAAAACAGCGATATAGTTCCTCACTTCCTCCCCGATCCTGATCTTGAAGGGGACCTTCCTGATCACCTCCTTGAGGAACCGCTTGAGGAGATCTTCGAAGAACCTCCCTTCCTCAACCCGCCCGATGGGTTGAGCGTGCCTGAGGTTCAGCAGTATCTCCTCTAAAGCGATCGTCAGGTTCTTGACTACCCCTCCTATCTCGTGCGTATCACTGAGCTCTAGGGCGAGCTTCTCCATGAAGGGGTATATCACTTGAAAGTACTGCCCGATCTTCCATGACTCCTCCTCGCTCTGCGCCATCCAGAGCGCTATTATCCTCTTGACAGCCTCCAAGCTGGCCTTCTCCCTCTCAGTTTCACTCATAGAGAGTGAGAACTCCCTAGCTCTATCCATAAGCCTATTGCTCAGAGACCTATCGCTTCTCAGGGCTTTTTTAGCTTTCTTCGAGAGCAGGAGTATGACTGATCCCTTCGCTGGATTTCTGAAGCTTCCCTCTGTTATCATCCTAGCTAGATCAGCTACCTCCTCGATCTTATCCCTCTTGTTCTTCTCTAGGTCCGAGATTAGTTGATCCACCTCATCTATTATCAGGACAAGTGGCTTCCCATCCGCTTCAAGTTCCTCAGTGACTTCCTGCTTCAAGTCGGTGAATGGGTCAACTGAGATAATCTTAGTTCTTGCTTCCCCCTTCTCCTTAATCATCCTGAGGAGGATGAACCCCATCTGCGTCTTTCCAGAGCCGTAGTCCCCTATTATGTTCACTATGCAACCTCTCCAATCTCTGTACTCTAAGTACTTAATCACACTGTCAGC
>JAVQRZ010000152.1:0-1508 GCA_033582115.1 Candidatus Korarchaeum sp.
AGAATTCCGATATTAAGCGAGCTAGCGTATCGGGATCTACATCTGAAAGCTTGGAATCAGATTTAGCCCCTATCGACAATAGAGCTTCATCTAGATAAGGAGGGCCTAGACCGAATGATATCATCACCTTAGAGACTCTCTCATCAGTAGGAAGCTCACTTCTGATCGCTTTGGACAAGCTATCTTGGGAGAAATCGTTCAAATCAGGGCCCTTACTGGGTGGCGGCTTATAACTAGCACCTACCCTTATCTCCCTATCCTTATATTCAGCTTTACGGAGAGCAGCTAATATCTCATCACCTGAGAGCAGTATTACGTTTCCACCACCGAAGAGCTCAATTATGAGCTTAAGATTACCTCTGGAGAACTCAAGAACGAGTATCCTCTCTAAACCCATTTGATAAACTTTCTCCACTCTCGTGTTCTCCAAGTGCTTCCTGAGGGTCATCGTGAATGGAGAGGGAGTTTGAGGCTTGCTCCATTTGAGCTTCGTTAGGAAAATCGCACCTCTGATATCTATTATAAGCTCCCTCCTTCCTTCCCTCTCGGGGTAGAACGCTAGGGACAGGGTGCTCTCATCAATACTGTAGAATTTCTTCACGAAACTACCCTCAATGAGTTCCAGCTCTCTAGTTATGTGGAGCAGATCTAAGCCGGTCATACCTCTGATTTTCCCTTCTCGGAACGGCATCAACTAATATCACCCAACGTTTATTATATTCACAGCGAGCGACTGCTCGATGAGGCCTAAGTACAAAGTCTATAGCTTCAGGTTGCTGGTTTCATCAATCGTGGGGATCTTGAATGGACTCCTAAGACTTGATCCGTCCATAGGGATCCTCGCTTTCATCTTCGCTTACTTCTTAGTAACCCCTTTATCCTTGAGGATATGGAGAGATGAGCTCAAGGGTATCGGATTGATGGAGCTCTATAAGGAGGCTATAGGGACTTCTATACTCGCTTTAATTTTGATATGGTCTCTCTCGATGAGCTTCACTGGTTATAGTGTGATGATATACGTCGTTAAAGCTAACAATAGCGGAATCTACCCCATAGAGACGCTTGATGGAAGGAAGCTTCTCCCTAACAATGAGGAGCTCTTCGGCTACAACGCAGTCTCCCTAACTCTCTCTAACGATGTAGTGAATAAGGTCAGGATCGGTGTATGCACGGAGAGGAAGGAAAATATCTCCTTAAGGATTGGTAATTACGATCTGACTTTAGAAGGGAGCGAGCTCGTGCTAAGGACCCGTTCTAACCTCTCTAGCAGCGAGGACAGGGATTTCCTAAGGAAGATTTTCGGGAACCTTACTGTATACAGGAACGGGACCCTAGTACTAGGGAACATGAGCTTACCTCCGAATACTACGAAGAAGCTGAAGCTAGGTATTTCGAATGTATCTCTATCTTACGAGAGGTTTCCTGAGCTGATTTTGGATATGAGAGCACCTCTTGGATCACAGCTGGAATTTCCTGTAAGCATGTTCCTAACCGAGGTTGTGGAGAAG
>JAVQRZ010000153.1:0-1151 GCA_033582115.1 Candidatus Korarchaeum sp.
AAGATCATGTATTCCATTAATTCTCCTTATAATAGCAGAAATTTACAGGTGTATCTAATGCGTTTAATCGTGTTGGAATCTCTGAACGGTGGAGAAACTATCCATAACCCCATCTCCCCCTTCGTTAACAGTAGAGAGTAGGAGACGTGATCTTAAGATCGATCTTCTAAACTGCGAAGGATGGGTCGATATGAATGCTGGTTTATAGGTTGAGCTCCTTTAGAAGTTCCTCTAGCTTCAGGATCTCTATAGCTGTGATTTCACCTGTATCTTCATCTCTGAAGATGGTTGCTAATGCTTTCAACGGTAGCGGTTCTCCGGTCTCCGTCCTTATAGGCTCTGCGAACCTTAAATATAGGATCCCAGCTTCAGGATCTAAGTACGTCTCCGTCACTCTTCTGGGTAGGCTTATACTACAGGCTCTCTCGATACCCTCGATGAGTATCCGTATATCGATATCTAACAGAGACACTATAACCATCTGGTAGCCCTATATCTATCATACTTCTTCTTGCTTATAAGATATGCTGTGCGGGCTTCGGAGCCGATCGTTACGATACATAGCCAGAGATCTCCGCTTATTCTTCTAAGAAAATACCTTACATCGATATGGAAGGGTTCTGAGCTACATAGTCTTTAGTAGACTTATGTAGCTCTTGGGATTCATCAGTTTTGCCTTCCTCTCGAGTTCATCGGCAGGCTCATCAACCTTCTCCCCTGTCAGGGTGAACCCACTCCATCCTCCCATCAACTCTTCGAAGAGTTTTGGAGGTGGAGAAAGCCCCTCCATCTGAAGGTATAGGTTTATTGCAGCGTTCAACTGCCGATCGTTAACGTTGCGTTTTCACCTGTTCTAGCCATCCATCTTGCATCTTATGGCTACATCGTGAGCTCTCCTATCATCGTCTGTTCCCTCACCTTTACTTGGTTTTGTCCCATGCTGGTACTATAAGAGGCTTGTGAAACCGTTCAATGTATCAGAATCCACAAACTTCTTCAGAAACTTCATTAGAAGTTTGTTTGTGAAGATTGCAGTAACCGTTTCGCCTGGTCGAGCACTAAGCGTGTACAGGGCTCCCGTTCGACCGGGACGGTATCTAGTACGGTGTATGTTCCAGGCTTAACCCATCCGCTATCCCATGAAGTAGCTG
>JAVQRZ010000154.1:0-8387 GCA_033582115.1 Candidatus Korarchaeum sp.
GGAAAGAGGTCAAGTTGAGCAGGAATGAGAGGAGAGCCTTGAGGGATTTCATCGCTAGAGTTGAGGACAAGCTAGGGGAGGAAGGGATCATCTGGGGTGATAGGAGGAAGGATGTCTTCAAAAACCCATATCAGTTTTTAATGCTGACGAGTAATGCCTCTAGGTTCCTTTACGAAGCTCCTGTTGATGTTGGAGCTAGAATAGAGTTCGTACTGAGTAGATCAGAGCCCTTCAGCGAGGAATCAGCTCTCTCAATGGATAGACTGATGAACTGGTTGGTTTTACATGGTGTGAAGAGGTACTACAGAATTCACGTCTCCGGTCATATCTCACCGGACCAGATGGGGGATTTATTGGAATCTGTTAACCCTAAGCTCATCGTCCCGATACACACAGAGCACCCAGACCTCTTCGATGCTTTCTTACCTAGGAGGATGAGGGGTCGCGTAGCTCTAGCTAGGAGGGGGGAACTGATTAAGGTTTTAGGTTGATGCAAATAACTTCTCTTATGTATCCCAAGGAGGAGCTTGAGTCAAGAGTGAGAAGGCTCAAGAGGTGGATGGCGAGGAGAGAGGTAGACCTCTGCCTCTTCGCTACAGGTCCTAACATGCTCTACCTCTCGGGAACGATGGAGTCAGAGCTCCTAGCTGTCCCCTTAGATGGGGAGCCTTACTTAATAGCTAGGTACGCTTTCGGGGATGAGATAGCTAGGGAGAGGTCCCCGTTTCACGTTGAGGTCTATAAGCCATTCTTCGGGCTGAATAAGTCCGAGTTCGAAGAACCGAACCCGTTCAAGGTCCTAGTTGAGAGGTCAGGTGAAATCAAGAGGGTAGCTGTGGACTTCATGGATAAGGAGGAGATGAAGAAGATGAGAAAGGTCTTCAGAAGGGGAAAGAAGAGCGTAGCTGCGGTAGACGCTAAGCAGCAACTGAACAGGATGAGAGCTGTTAAAAGTGATTATGAAGTGAGCTTGATGAGGGAAAGCGCTTCTATTTCAATCAAAGCGCTGGAAAGCATAGAGATATCACCTAAGATGAGCGAGAGGGAGATAGCTAACCTCTTAGACTTCGAGATGAGGAAGCTAGGGGCTGATGGTAGCAGCTTCCCCACTATAGTCGCGAGCGGAATGAACTCCTTCAACGCTCACCACTTGCCTACGGAGAGGAGGGTTTCGGAAGGAGATATCCTCCTCATAGACTTCGGGGCTAGGTACAAGGGCTACTGCATTGATATAACGAGGACCTACTTCATCGGGAACCCTACGGATGAGTTCCTAGAGAGGTACCAAGCTGTGCTCAACGCTCAGGTCAAAGCGATAGATCATCTCAAGGCAGGAGCTACGTTCGAGAGGCCGGATATCGAAGCAAGGAAGGTGCTTAAAGCCGCTGGTCTCCTTGAGTACTACGTTCACTCGCTCGGTCACGGAGTGGGGATCGAGATACACGAGGAGATAAGGCTCCTCGTCGGAAGGAAGGGCGTTATGGAGGAGGGGATGGTCGTCACGGATGAGCCCGGTGTCTACCTGAGGGGGTGGGGAGGCGTGAGGATAGAGGACACCGTGTTGGTCGGGAGGAACAAAGGGATATCCCTCACAGATAAGCTCCCAAAGGACCCCGATTACTTGAGGAGATAGGCTTGCGCTGGAACTTAGCAGGAGAGGTCTTCCTCAGGAAGGAAGGAGCTGAGAGGGTAGAGAGCGGCCAGCTGAACATATACAAGAAGTGGCTCAGCTCCTTGAGGGGACCTGTAAGTGAGGGGGACTTAGTGGCTATCAAGGACGATAGTGGCGAGCTCCTTGGGATCGGTTTCTACGAGGGAGTGGGGAGCATAGCTGTCAGGATCATAAGCAGGGAGCTGAGCGATCCGGCTCAGGTAATAGAGGACAGATTGAAGGACTCCTTAAGCCTAAGGGAGAAGCTCAAGCTTGATAACTTCTTTAGATGGGTTTACAGTGAAGCTGACTCCCTACCGGGACTAATAGTGGATGCTTACGATGACTTAGTAGTCCTCTCGTCCACATCGCTGGGGATGGACCAGAGGATCGAGGACATAGCGTTCATGATAGATAGGATATACGGGCCATCCTCCATCTTGCTGAGGAACGACAGCAGGCCTAGGAAGGAAGTAGGTCTCCCTCTGGAGAAAAGGGTTATCAAGGGTATTAAGATCAGGTCCATCATCAGGGAGGGTTCCGCTCTGTTCCACGTCGACGCGGTAGAGGGCCAGAAGACAGGCTTCTTCATAGACCAGAGGATGAATAGGCTCAAACTGGGGAGGTTAGCTGGGCCTGGGGATAGAGTGCTAGATCTCTTCAGTTATACAGGTGGTTTCGCACTGCATGCAGCTATATCAGGAGCTGATGTAACTGCTGTCGAGGAGTCTGATTACGCTGTAGCTGAGATGAGAAGGAACGCTCTCCTGAACTCTGTCCATACTAATGCAGTCAAATCTAGGGTTAAGGAGTTTCTTGAGAGGGACCAGAGAATATACGATATAGTTGTGGTTGATCCTCCAGCTTTCGCTCCCAGCAAGGAGATGGTCAGAACCGCTATGAGAACTTACGTTGCTGTTAATAAGTCAGCTTTATCTAAAGTAGCTCCAGGAGGCTTGGTCATAACTAGTTCGTGCAGCCTCTTCATATCGAAGGAGGAGTTCAGGAGGATGATCGAGAGGTCTTCTGAGAAAGTCGGCAGGGAGGTGAAGTTCCTTGAGGAGCTCCAGCCCTCTCCCGATCATCCCTTCGACCCTAAGCATCCTTGGACCCTCTACCTGAAGGGGTACCTACTTCAGGTGAGTTAAGTTACTTCTTCATCTCACGTACTTGAGCAGAACTCTTCCCTCTGACCTCGAGTAAACGAGCTCCCCATCCCTTATCTTAACGTGCACCACCTCTCCTACCTTCCAACCGAGCTTCTCCACTAGGGACTTAGGTGCTGTGAGCTGGTAGCTCAAGTACTCCTTATCTTCCACCCTCCACCTCTTCACTCTCAGCTTCACGTAAGGCATAGAGGATCAGTTAGCGTACCTTAATGATACTTTACCCCTGGGGATCACCTCCGCCCTCCCTAAGATGAGGTCTCTCACGGCCTCCCATAAGATATCAGAAGGTGTTATAGCTAATTTAGAGCCATTCCCGATAATTATTTCAGCTATCTTCATATTTATATTACTGCTTATGAAGAGATCAGGCTCTAGCTCAAGCAGTAGCTCAGGTAGGAGGTCAGTGCTTTCTTCAACTTCGAATAGCATTACGTCAGTTACCAGCCCTAGATCGCTCACTTCCACAATAGCAATAAATTTAATATTTTCAATGCTTTCAGAAATTTTACATAACTTTATATCTGGCTTTATCTCTCTAATAGGAAAGGCTATCCTCATTTTCATCTATCAGTTTTCCATCTGTAAGCGATATAAAGTTCCCCAGCCGTATGTTAGATGTTGATATACTGAGGGTAATACGCGGTGAAGAAGATGATACCCGCGGTGTTCTTAGGGCTCTGCCCGTCAGCAGAGGAGCTGAGGACTCACCGGAGAGCGACTTGTATTGAGGAGGAATTGATGAACATATCGTCAGACCTAGATGACTTCAAGAGGTTCTTCGAGTCCTGCCTCGGCTTTCCTCCTTGGGAGGTCCAGTTGATGTGGGCTAAGCGTGTTCTCGCTAGGAGGAGCTTCGCAGCTATAGCGCCGACAGGTGTGGGGAAGACTGCCTTTGGATCTATAACTAGTATTTACTTCCCTCGTCGCGGCTGGGGGAAGTCCTACTTGATCCTTCCGACATCTCTACTAGTAGATCAAATACAATCCAATCTAATGAAGTACCTCAGTTCCTCCAAGACCTCTCTGAAGGTCCTCTCTTATAAGAGCAGGATGAACGGAAGGGAGAAGAGCGAGTTCATGTCCTCCCTTGAGTCAGGGGATTTCGATATCCTCGTGACCACCTCACAGTACCTCTCAGCGAACTATGAACTCCTGAAGAGATTTGTGGAGAAGTTCTCCTTTGTGTTCGTGGATGACGTGGACTCCTTCCTTAAGAACTCGAAGAACGTCGATAAAGTCTTGAAGCTCATGGGTTTTAATGAGGAAGATATCAGGAAGGCTTCTCGTGGTGAGGGAGTTAGTGTAAATGTTGACAGCGTCTTAGTGGTCTCCACAGCGACAGGGAAGCCGGGGAAGAGAGCAGCTCTATTCAGGTCGCTTCTAGGATTCGAGATCGGTATCATGAGACCTGAGCTGCTCAGGAACGTAGTCGATATGTACACGAGGAACGTGGAGGATCTCAAGAACTTCGCCCTGGAAATGGGAGGTGGGTTCCTTCTCTTCGTCCCAAGCATGGCTTTAGCTGACGAGGCCTTGAAGCTCATGGAGTCAGCTGACTTTAGGGGAGAGGTAGTGCACGGATATGAGGAGGGAAAGGTTAAGGACTTCAGTGAGGGAAAGTTGGACTTCCTCATAGGAGCTGCTAAACCTTACGGTGTTCTGGTGAGAGGGGTCGATCTCCCTAAGAGAATCAGGTACGTCATCTTCTACGGCACCCCTAGATTCGAACTAACGCTTAAGGATGTTGATGAGATGAAGGACTCCTCCCTAGCCCCTCTCTTCCTGATTATCTCTAAGGCCTTAAACGACGATGCTAAGAAGATCGCGATTAGAATAAGGAGGAGTTACAGAGAGGAGGACCTCAAGAAAGCGAGACAGTTAATCAAGGACCTGCTATCTGACGAGGAGAAGCTCCACTCCCTCTCAAGCGCTACTGACGTAGTGATAGATAGAGCTTCCAAGAAGATAGTCGTACCTGACGTGAGGACCTACATCCAAGGGTCAGGGAGGACGTCTAGATTATTCCCGGGAGGAATAACCAGGGGGACTAGTCTCCTATGGGATGAGGGTCCTATGCTCACAGCTTTCATAAAGAGAGCTAAAGCTCAGGAGCTTGACTTCTTACCGCTGAGCGAAGTTGATGTGAAGGAGTTGAAGGTTGAGGTGGATAGAAGTAGAGAGCTCCTATCCTCTATTAGGAGCGGCTATGAGTATGCTAATCTGATGAAGACAGCCCTTTTCATTGTAGAAAGCCCAAATAAAGCTAAGACTATTGCAAGGTTCTTCGGGAGACCTAACAGGAGGTTCCTCAATGGGATTCCAGCTTACGAGGTAACTACTGGAGACTACGTGCTCACTGTAGTCGCTACGGGAGGTCACGTAGTAGATCTCTCGACTAAAGTAGGGTATCACGGTGTCCTAGTGGAGAGGACGAATGGGAAGAGCGTCTTCGTGCCTGTCTACTCATCGATAAGGAGGTGTAATTCTTGTGGTAATCAGTTCACAGACCTCGATAGGTGTCCGAGGTGCGGGTCCTACGAAATCAGGGACAGCAGGAGCGTTATTGAGAACTTGAGGAAGCTCAGCTTCGAGGTATCGAGGGTGATAATAGGCACAGATCCTGATACAGAGGGAGAGAAGATAGCTTGGGATGTGTATCAACTCATAAGGGACGCTTCAAATGAGATATATCGAGCTGAGTTTCACGAAGTGACTAAGGGAGCTATAATAGAAGCTCTGAGGAGACTTAGAGAGATAAATGAGAGGATGATAGGGGCTCAGATAGTCAGAAGGGTTGAAGATAGGTGGATAGGGTTTGAGTTAAGCGCTGAAGTACAGGAGAAGTTCGGTAGGAAGTACCTCTCAGCGGGAAGGGCTCAAACGCCGGTGCTCGGGTGGGTCATAGAGAGGTACAAAGAGCACCAAATAAAGAGGACCGTCTCTGTTGTAAGAGGGGAGGGGATCCTCCTCAGGTTGGACGGGAGGATAGGTGAGAAAGGCCCTTCGAAGCTCGAAGTGAGGGCGGCGAGGACCGAGGAGGAGGTAGTTAAGCCTCCTCCACCTTTCACTACGGACTCCATGCTGAGCGAGGCTAATAGGGTACTCAGGATCGGAGCGAGCAGGACTATGCAGCTAGCTCAGTTCCTCTTTGAAGCTGGTCTCATAACTTATCACAGGACTGATAGCGTTAGAGTGAGTGATGTTGGGCTTAGAGTAGCTTCTATAGTCTTGGGGGAGGGGTTCTTCCCGAGAAAGTGGGGGGAGGGTGGTGCTCATGAGTGCATAAGGCCTACCAAACCTCTCTCAGCGAAGGACCTGAGTGATTACCTAAAGGAGGGCTTGATCGCCATAGAGGGATTGACGAGAGATCATCTGAAGCTTTATGATTTGATATTCAGGAGGTTCATAGCTTCCCAGTCCAAGGAAGGTGTTTTAGTCAAGCAGATAGTTAAAGCTAAGATAGGGAGCATGGAGTTCGAGGTAGTCAGACTCATCGATGCTCGAGGAGGTTGGTTGGATTGGTACCCATTCTACTACAAACTCGAGCCTAAGCTAGATGAGGGAACCTATGAAGTCTTCATAGAGCACCAACAGGTCCCATCAGTGCCTCTCTACACGCAGAGCCATTTGATAGCGTTAATGAAAGAGAGGGGTATCGGAAGGCCATCTACTTACGCTAATATAGTTGAGAAGATCCTGCAGAGAGGCTACGTCATAGAGAGAGGGGAGAAGCTCATCCCAACTAAGCTAGGGATAGAGGTCCACAGATTCCTCGCGAGCAATTTCCCTGACCTGATAAATGAGGAAAGAACTAGGATCTTGGAGAGAAAGATGGATAGCGTTGAGGAGGGTATCTCAGACTATCAGGATCTCTTAAATGAGCTCTACAATGAAATAAAGGAGAAAGTTATTACTAAAAGGTCATCAGGAAAGATAGACAAGCTCGTCCCCTCTTAACTCTAACTTACTCTCCTTATGCATCCTCATGTACCTCTCCAAAGCTGCTATCCTAAAGCTGGGTGGTACCATAGTTAACATCGTAGCGGGCGCCTTCCCCCAGACCCTGAGCATTATCTCTACCCTGTTCTCAACAGCCCCCCAGTTCTCCCTGAAGACCCTCTCGGCCTCCTTCACTTCCTCCGCTAGGACGTCGAGGGATTCCTTAGTGGACCTGATCAACCTCTCTGCTTCCTCTAAGTTGCCCCCCCTCAGTTTCAGCTCAGCGTTCACTAGCGAAGCCTCAGCATCTACCATCCTGTAAGGAGATACTTCGAAACCCAGCAGGTCCTCTAAGCTCCCTAGCCTTCCTTTTAACTCTTCCAGCTTCATCTAAGGAGCCTAGATCTCTCTCCAATCTCTCTATCGCTTCTGCGGGAGGTCTAACTTCCCGTATCACCGGTTTCTCTACCTCCTCTACGGGTACTATGGGCCTCTCGAATTCCTCTACACGTGGTTTCTCCTCTTCCTCCCATTCGAACGGGATCCTCTCCAGGGGGTACTCCTCCTCTATGAGCTCCTCAGGCTCCTCCGGGACCACTAAGGGTGGGACCTCCTTAGGGACAATTACTTCGACTTTCTCCTTAGGCTTCCTAGGTCTCGTCAGTAGGGCAGCTATTACAACAACTACAAGCACTATAGCTGCTGCGATCAGGTACTCCATAGGTATGGGTAAGGCTTCAGGTACTATATGCTCGGTCTGAGTTGTTGTTTGAGTTACCGAGGGTTGTGTTACAGGCTGGATCACTAAGATAGGTGCTTCATGCTCCTCCAAACCCTTACCGTCTTGAGACAGAATGGATGCTACTAATTGCAAGCTACCGCTAGCTCCTGACCTCAATCTGAACTTTAAAGTCTGAGAAGCCCCTGCTGCTAACGCTGCAGTGAGCTTCTCCTCCCTCAGGTCCCCTAAGCTGACCACCACTCTGAACTGCTGACCGTCCTCATACCTATTCACTAGAGTTAGATTGACCTCGAAGCTCTCATTGACTTCAACTTGAGTGGGTACCTCTAAGGACTCCACTAGCTTGCCCCTCTCTATCCTCACGGGTAATGATTCCTCAAGTAGGACAGCCCCGTCCCCCATCAGTATCAACCTCAAGTCCTCGGACTCCCTCTTCGCGACGCTCGCTAGCTCTAGGTCAAATGAACTTCCGTAATCAACAGTCAAACTTTTGTAGATTTCCTCTATTCCTTCTCCTGTCAGTATCAAAGTCAGGTTGGTTACTTTCCACCCATTGACCCCTTTAAGCTTCACTGTAAACTTATCTCCTACTCTCAACTTACTGGGTGATTCGTAACTGAGCGAAGGTATTACCTCAGGCTTAGTAGTCGTTACAGCTCCTGGCTTCATCGAGATCCATTCCTCGGGGATCATGCCTACCGCTAAGTTGGGTGGGAGCTTGAAGTCCCCTGATATGAGACCAACAGCTCCTCTGGACGGCAAGAACGTGGAGAACCTAGCTCCGCACTGGCCTGGTCTTAAATAACCTATCGACTTCTCACCGATAGGCTTCGCCTCAGAGTTAAGCGTGTAGATCCTGATAGGAACTTGTGATCCCGTTGCCGCA
>JAVQRZ010000155.1:0-5593 GCA_033582115.1 Candidatus Korarchaeum sp.
ACACTCATGCCTGCAGCATCGACAGCTGCTGGATTCCCTCCAGCGGACCTCACTATTAACCCGTACTTAGTGTGGAAGAGCAAGAACCACAGTAGGAACGTCAGTAGCAAGCTCAAGTAGAAGATAGGATCTTGATCGAAGAGGAACTTACCTATTACTGGGATCTTGTAGAGAGGTTCGAGAGGCATAGGGAGAAATCTCACATCCGGAGGGAGTTGAGCCCCAACGTACTTCCTCCCGATGAGACTGCTCAATCCTAGCCCTAGCATCGTTATGGCTAACCCTGAGACCACTTGGTTTGACTTCAAGGAGATGCTGATGAATCCATGCATTAGAGAGAGTAGCATAGCTGCAAGCATCCCGGCTAAGATTCCCAGTGAAGCGTTTTGAGTCTGGAAAGCGGTTATGAAAGATACCGCCGCACCTAATGCCATCATCCCCTCTACACCTAAGTTCAGTACTCCAGACCTCTCAGCGTATATCTCGCCTATAGCTGCGAGCAGAAGGGGGATCGATGCTCTAGAGCCCACCCATATTATGTTCTCCACTACGCTGAGCTCCATATCAATCCCTCCTCAATTCGTACCTTATCAGGAACTCGCCAGCTAGTACCGAGAGGAGTATCAAACCGTTGAACATATCTATGAACCCTATTGGAAGCCTGTATGATATCATCGCATAGCTCCCACCTACTAAGAGCCCTCCGTAGAGGAAGTTCGAGGTAATTAAGTTTACAGGATTGTTCCCGCTCAACCAAGCTGTTATTATCGCTGAGAAACCGTAGCCAGATAAGAACTCAGGCGTGAACCTCTTCTGGATCCCGCATAGCTCTCCTATGCCAGCGATACCTGAGAGACCGCCGCTCACGAAAGCTACCAACAGCAGGACCTTAGTGCCGCTTATCCCTGCAGCCCTGCTTGCATCAGGGTTCCTGCCGAAGGCTCTTATCTCGAAACCCCAAGTCGTCCTCCTTAAGAGGAGGTAAACTAGTATGGAGGAGGCTAGGGCTATCAGGAGGGTCGGCCAGTGCACCCTAGTCCCAGCCAGTACTGGGAGCTGCGAGTTCTCAGGCAGTACCTTAGTGTGAGCGAATCCCCCGTAGGTGAGCCCTCCTACGGTCTCCACAGCCTTCCAAGGGCCATGTATCATGTGCTGGAAGACCCAGTAGAGGACGTAGTATAGCATGAGGGTAGATAACACGTCGTTGACATTGAGCTTAGCTTTAAGAATAGCTGGAATCACCCCCCAGGCTGCCCCAGCTAAGTAGCCTGCGAGGAAGAGCAAAGGGATTACTATGTAACTTGGTGACCTCCCGAAGTTAAATGCTATCAAGTAGCCGAACATTGCCCCAGCTAACAGCTGCCCCTCAGCCCCTATGTTCCAGAAGCCAGCCCTGAACGAGAGGGCCAGCCCTGAGCTTATCAGGAGCAGAGGTATCATCCTCACTACGGACTCGCTCACTCCCACCTTAGTACCGAACACGTTAAGCACTAGCCCGGCGTAGAAATCTAACGGGTTCACCTCATGCAATAGTAGGAGGAGAGATGCAAGAGCGAAAGCAATGATGATGGATAGAAATCTTATCCCTACTATCAACTTCCTGCTAGCTTCTACTCTCCTAACTAACTTCAATGCGTAATCCCCCCGACATCATCAACCCGAGCTGCTCTGCGGATACCTCTCCAGGCCTGAAGATACCAGCGAACTTCCCCCTGAACATGACCGCAACCCTATCACTCAACTCGAGTAACTCATCTAAGTCGCTTGAGATCAAGAGTATAGCAGAACCGTTGTTCCTGTGGGCGATCAGGAGGCTCCTTATATACTCCGAAGCTGCTACATCCAAGCCTTGGGTCGGGTTAGAAGCTATTATCAGCTTAGGTTCTCTGATAAGCTCTCTACCCACAACGAGCCGCTGGATGTTTCCTCCTGAGAGGTTCTTAACAGGGATATGTACCGACGGGGCAGCTAAACCGAACTCCTCTATTATTCTCTCAGCGAACTCAACTACCTTACTGTATTTCAGGATGTACTTAGAGCTGAAAGGTCTTTCGTAGTATGTCTTGAGGACTGAGTTCTCAGCTAAGCTCATCTCCCTGACTATCCCGTACTTGAGTCTATCCTCGGGTACATAAGCTACGCCCAGCTTGTGGATCTCCCTAGGGGATCTGTTGGTCACATCTATGCCATCGATCAAAATCCTTCCCTTTCTGACCCTCCTAAGACCGACTATGGATTGAGCTAGTTCGCTCTGCCCGTTCCCGGCTACCCCTCCTACCCCTAGTATCTCACCGCTCTTGACCTGAAAGGAGACCCCTCTTACGCTCTCATCACCCCTATCCCCTAGGATCACGAGATCTCTTACATCAAGGACTACACTTCCTCCAGAAACCTCAGATCTCAATGGTTTGAAGGAGAAGTCTCTACTTACCATCATCCTAGCGAGCTCCTCTCTCGTTACGTCCTGCGTATTCACAGTAGCTACTACGCTACCGTTCCTCATGACGGTAATCCTATCAGCAATCTCAAAGACCTCGTTGAGTTTATGCGTTATAAATACTATTCCCTTCCCATCAGATCTCATTCTTCTCAAGGAATTAAATAGCTCTTCAACTTCAGTTGGTGTTAGAACCGAGGTAGGCTCATCTAGGATCAGTATATCAGCTCCTGAGAGCAGTACCTTGAGTATTTCCACTTTCTGCTGCTCTCCTAGGGAAAGTTGCCATATGTATGCCCCTAGATCTACCTTGATCCCATATCTCTCCTCTATGATCTTAATCCCCTCTTCGACTTCCCTCTTAGGATTCAGGAGGTTCCTCGAGTAACTCAAAGCGAGGTTCTCCGCAACAGTATGCTCCTCGACGAAGAGGAAGTGTTGATGAACCATCCCTATGCCTAGGCTTATTGCATCTCTAGGACTCCTTATCTGGACCTTCTTACCCTTGACGTAAATCTCACCGCTATCAGGCCTGTAGAGACCGAATAGTATGTTCATTAGAGTGGTCTTACCTGCCCCATTCTCTCCCAATAAAGCGTGAACCTCTCCCTTCTTTAAATTGAAATAAACTTTATTATTAGCTATTAAGTTATGGAATTTCTTTGTGATATTAACCATCTCCACTAAGTACTCGTACTCCTCTGTTGATGAGATCCCAATCCCCCCGGGATCTACCCGTGATATATTAACCAGACGCTCCTGGATTTCTACTCGATATTCCTATAATTTTACAACAATATTTTTTTAAAAAACAAATATTTTTTAAATAGTGAGTGATTTCTAGAGGTAATTATCGAATTCTCCGTGTTTAAATTACTTATATTTATCTACTGGTAGGGCATCTTAGTTGACTCAGGTTCTGTTTTCTAACATAAAGGTTATTAAATTATGAATCTCCTGGTTTCCAGGTGGTCTTATGGAGTTGGGCAAGATCCCCTTGTTGGGTGAGAAGTTCCCTGAGATCGAGGTAAAGACGACTCACGGTATGATTAAGCTACCCGATCATTACAAGGGGAAGTGGTTCATCTTGTTCAGCCATCCAGCCGATTTCACCCCTGTTTGCACTACGGAGTTTATCGCCTTCCAGAGGAAGTACGATGAGTTCAGGAAGTTGAACACTGAGCTCATAGGCCTGAGCATAGATCAGGTATTCAGTCACATCAAGTGGGTCGAGTGGATAGAGGGAAAAATAGGCGTGAAGATAGAGTTTCCAGTCATAGCAGATGACATAGGTACTGTCGCTGGAAAGCTCGGGTTGATACACCCCGGGAAGGGTACTAACACAGTTAGAGCTGTCTTCATAGTGGATCCACACGCTAAGATAAGGCTGATACTCTACTACCCGCAGGAGATAGGTAGGAACATAGAGGAGATACTCAGAGCATTGAGAGCTCTGCAGACTGCAGATAAGTATGAGGTCGCGACACCTGCGGATTGGCCGAACAATGAGTTGATAGGAGATAAGGTCATAATAAGGCCAGCTAGTGATACCGTTACTGCGAAGGAGAGGCTAGAGTTAGCTAAGGAGAAGACGATAGAGTGCTACGATTGGTGGTTCTGCTACAAGAAGCTCTGAACCCTCCCTATTTTTATAGAAAAGTTTAAATATAGCTTCTTTAAGATATCTTATCGGAGAGTGCTGAAAGTAGGGTATATCTAGAGTCTTGAATCTCGGAAAGTCCCATTAGATTCCTTAAAAGATCAGGTTACCTGAGGAAATCCCCACTTAGTTCGAGCAAGGGGTGGGAGGAAATGAGTAGGGGGAGCGCTCGTACACTAGCCGCGACCTTCCTAGTAGATATCGCTTGGGGCCTAGGCTCTATCTACCTAACGCTGGAAATTTACGAGGAGTTAGGTCTTCCTAGCTACTTTGCGACTATGGGTATTAACGCTCTAGCCGGATTCATCGGGATGCTTGCATCCGGGATTGCGATCGACCTTTTGAACTTGAGAAGATCTTTCATATCTATAATGATCCTTATTACATCACTCTCCCTAATATGCTGTGCTCTGAGTAATGCTGATCTGCTCCTAATGAGCTTCTTCCTAGGTCTGTTGCTGAGTTACGAGCCCGTAGCGGTAGCTTACTTAGGGGAGGAAATAGAACAAGGTGAAGCCTCTGGAATTTACTACACAGTTTCTAGAATGGGTATCTCACTCGGGACCTTCTTGGGTGGGCTCTTACTAGATTCTTTAGAGCTTAGAGGACTTCTCATTCTATCGTCGCTGCTCTTCCTGTCAATAATACCCGTGATCCCCGATGACGTGGAGAGATTCGAGAGAGCCAGATCTTCAGAAGGAACGCCCGCAAGAGCTCTATGGTTTCTAGTACCGATAATGCTGATGGAAAGCTTGATAATCCCCTTAACTTATAGTCTATTGGAAATAAAGCTTTATGATTCATTGGAGAGATCTGCTTCACTCATTGGATCCCTCTACTCTGCTTCCATCATGCTGGAGGTAGCGGCGAGCCCATTAATGGGCAGATTAGTCGATGAACTCGGTGGGCTGAGGTCATTCCTATGCTCTAGTGCTATCTACTCAGTTAGCTTGATAGCATGCATCTTACTGCATGACCCCACCTCGCTGATATTAATTATGATACTACCTACCGGCCCCCTCTACTTCTCAGCTCGGAATAAGTTAGCAGTGGAGTTAGCTGGTAGGAGTGACGTCTTAACCTTATCGCTACCTATCTCGATCAGCTCACTATCAGACGCCCTGTTCTATGTGGTCCTCTCTATTATCGTCTAAAATTGAATCCTCAATGACTCAAACTATACCTGAATCTTAAAAATCTCGTCTTCAAGGGTTATAAGCTCTTCTAGATTACCTTGAAATCCTGAGCTCGTTAATTCGTTACCTCAGGATCTCAAAAGGAATTAATTGATTATTTTTCCTCTCTTCTCCTCGATGAGAGCTTTAGCTACTCTAACCCCATCTACAGCATCCTTCCCCCATCCGTCGGCGCCTATGGACTTAGCGAACTCAGGAGAGGTAGGGAGACCTCCTATCAGCACCTTAACCTTATCTCTGATCCCCTCCTCCTCAAGCCTCCTTATGACCACCCTCATGTAGTCCTTAGTGGTCGACAGG
>JAVQRZ010000156.1:0-3637 GCA_033582115.1 Candidatus Korarchaeum sp.
AATAGCGGTCCATGATTTCGAGTCGTTTTGGGAAACCTACATTGAGAAGCAGGTCACAGCTGGAGGTCCTATCTACCTATCTCGATGAGAGAGTTCATCAGGGCACTGAATGAAGAAGTAATTCATTTAACAATGTTTTGATATTAAACTTTTTAATTTAATCATGATATATAGTAATTGTTATTCTTCATTTATTAATGATATATATTCGTAAAATATCGGGAAAGGTAATAAAGAATTCTACTTTAAGTCTTGGAGAGGTGAGTACGTCTTGAGGAAGTTAGCGTACACTTACGATGAATCTGATCCAGAGGACGTTAAGCTGTTAGGGGGAAAGGGTGCCGGCCTCGTCTTAATGTACAAGCATGGGCTCCCCGTACCCCCTGGGATAACGATAACTACTGAAGCTTGCAAGCTCTTCTACACAAACGGCGAGAAGCTTCCTGATGGTCTGATGGATCAGGTTAGAGAAGCGATGGCTTGGCTCGAGGAGAAGACCGGGAGAAAGCTTGGGGATCCTAACAACCCCCTCTTAGTCTCAGTAAGAAGCGGTGCTCCTGTCTCGATGCCAGGGATGATGGACACTGTGCTCAACTTAGGGCTCAACGATGAGACCCTCCAAGGATTGATAAGGCTCACGAAGGATGAGAGGTTCGCTTACGATGCCTACAGGCGGTTCTTACAGATGTTCGGTAGCATAGTGCTAGGGATAGAAAAGAAGGTGTTCGATGACATATTCGAGGAGATAAAGAGTAAGAAAGGAGTTAAGTACGATGCTGAGCTGAACGCAGAGGATTTAAAGGAAGTAGTCAGGAGTTTCAAGGAAGTCCTAGGCGAGAGGTTCCCCCAAGACCCTTGGAAGCAGCTTGAACTAGCTATAATGGCTGTCTTCAGATCTTGGAACTCTCCTAGGGCTGTTTTCTACAGGAAAGCGAACAACATAACTCCTGATATAGCTGACGGTACAGCTGTGAGCATAGTAGCGATGGTCTTCGGTAACATGGGCTTCGATTCAGGCACGGGGGTGCTCTTCACTAGGGATCCAGCTACGGGAGAGGATGTCCTCTACGGGGAGTTCCTACCTAATGCTCAAGGTGAGGACGTAGTAGCAGGCATAAGGACGCCGAAGAGCATAGAGGAGCTGAGAAGCGAGAGGCTCGATCTTTACAAGCAGATATACGATATGGCTAAGAAGCTCGAGAGGGTCAAGAAGGAGGCTCAGGATATAGAGTTCACAATAGAGAGGGGCAAGGTCTACTTACTGCAGACTAGGAACGCCAAGATGACACCTTTAGCTAGGGTCAAGACAGTAGTAGATATGTACAAGGAGGGCATGCTCACCAAGGAGGAAGCATTAGCTAGAGTGAAGCCCGAGCACGTGATAGGCTTACTCTACCCCAGACTCGATGATTCCTACTTGAAGAAGCATTCCATAGCCCCTGTAGCTGAGGGCCTCAACGCATCGCCGGGAGCTGCTACCGGCAGGGTCGTGTTCGATGCTGATACAGCGGTAGAGTGGGCTAACAGAGGGGAGAGGGTTATACTAGTCAGAGAGGAGACCAGGCCCGATGATGTCCACGGGTTCTACGCTTCCCAAGGGATACTGACGAGCAGGGGAGGGATGACTAGTCACGCTTCTGTCGTGGCCAGAGCCATAGGGAAGCCTGCTGTCGTAGGAGCTGAGAAGATAAGGATAGACTACGATAGGAGGGTGTTCAGGGTCGGCGACGTTACCGTCAGGGAGGGAGACCTCATAACGATAGACGGCTTCACCGGGAAGGTATACTTGGGCGAGATACCGACCGCTAAAGCCGATTTACCGAGCGAGTTCTTCGAGGTACTTAAGATGGCTGATGAAGTGAGGAAGCTAGGAGTTAGAGCTAACGCTGATACTCCTGAGGATGCTGAGACATCTAGGAGGTTCGGTGCTGAGGGCATAGGCTTGCTGAGGACCGAGAGGATGTTCAGGAGACCTGAGAGGCTCGCTATATTCCAGCAGGTGATAATGGCTAAGAGCAGTGAGGAGAGGAGGGAAGCAATGAATAAGCTCGTTCCCTTCCTTAAGAGTGACTTCTTAGAGATGTTCAGGATCATGGAAGGTTTGAAGGTAACAGTGAGACTCTTCGATCCGCCTTTACATGAGTTCCTCCCGAGCTCCGACGAACTTCTCGAGAGACTCTGCGAAGCTAGGATGAGAGGAGAAAGCGAGGAGGTGAGCAAACTTGAATCCTTGCTGAAGAGGGTGAGGGAGCTAAGGGAAGCTAATCCAATGATGGGACACAGAGGCGTGAGGGTAGGTGTCACCTATCCTGAGATATACGAAGCTCAGGTGAGAGCTATTGTAGAGGCTTACCTCGATCTCAGGAAGGAAGGAAAGGACCTCCAGGTCCAGATAATGATACCTCAGGTAGCGGACTACAGGGAGATAAAGTACGTGAAGGAACATGCTGTAGAGCCTGTATTCAAGGAGTATGGGGTCAGGATGCCTGTAGGCACTATGATAGAGGTCGTAAGAGCCTGCATCACAGCTGATAAGATAGCTAAAGAGACAGAGTTCTTCAGTTTCGGGACCAACGACTTGACTCAAGGCGTTTTCACTTTCAGCAGGGACGACGTTGAGAACAAGTTCATGCACGACTACCTGGAGAAGGGTATACTTGACTTCGATGTGTTCCAGAGCCTTGATACCGAAGGCGTGGGAGAACTGATGAGGATAGCTGTGGAGAAAGGGAAAACTGCTAATCCACAGCTTGAGATAGGGATATGCGGTGAGCATGGAGGTGATCCGAAGAGCATAGAATTCTGCCATAAGATAGGGCTTGATTACGTGAGCGCTTCAGCCTTCAGGATCCCTGTGGCTAGACTCGCAGCAGCTCACGCTGTGCTGAAGGAGAGGGGGGTGGAATTCCCAATTTATTGATAAAATCTTTACACTATTTACAATATGGAGATAGAGGACCCCAGAAAGATCTGAGGACAAGCTTAAGCGAGCTCTCAAGAACTTTACTCTCTTAATTTGAGAGAGTCAGACTTCCCCCTTCAGGAACCTTGCCGTCAGCTTATGCTTAGGGTTCAGAGCGACCTCCTGAGTGAGACCGAACTCAACAAGCTCACCCATGTAGAGGAAAGCCACGTAGTCTGAGATCCTCATAGCCTGATGAGGGGTGTGCGTAACGAAGATCACTGTTATCTCATGAGATTCAACTAATCCCCTCAAAGCTTCCTCTATCTTAGCAGCGTTTATCGGATCTACGTTCGCTGTTGGTTCATCTAATAGCAGTAGCTTCGGTTTTAGAGCCAACGCTCTAGCTAAGCAAAGTCTCTGCTGCTGACCTCCACTGAGCTTATGTGGAGGGTCTCTCAACCTATCCTTGACCTCATCCCAGAGCATAGCCTTCTCGAGAGCCCACCTGACTAGTTCATCTAGCTCCTGCTTTCCCTTTACTAAGCAGTTGAGCTTAGGTCCTATCGCAACGTTATCGTATATGCTCATATTAGGAAACGGGTTAGGGACTTGGAAGACCATCCCCGTGAGCCTCCTCACCTTATAGGGATCGGAGGAGTAAGCATCAACGCCTTGGATGATGACCTTCCCTCTCACCTCGCAGGAAGGCACTATATCGAGTAGCCTGTTTAT
>JAVQRZ010000157.1:0-2690 GCA_033582115.1 Candidatus Korarchaeum sp.
GAAGCTGAAGGTGTAAGGGAAGAAGAAAGTGACTTCCTGTACTGTAGTAGGGTCATGAGGTAGCATAACTTCAGCTAACAACCTCCCGTTTTCACTCCTCACTACCCCGTCTGAGAGGTGGTACCTCACCTCCCTCCTTTCCCCCTTGTAAGAGAGCCACTCTTCAGCTTCTAGCTCAACTAAGGTCTTGCTGATATCTAGAGGTCCCTTCAAGAGAGCTCTAACCACCTCATCGGACCTATAGTAATCCTTATCGAACTCTATCCAGGATTCTTTCCTTCTTTCCGGTCTCTCTGGGAAGATCTTGAGTCTCACCTCCTTCCTAGGGTAGAAGAACCTTCCCCCCATCCTCGGCTTTCCAAAGAGAAGGCTCCACCTCACCCTGTTAGCTCTCCCGCTCACCGATGGAGGGAGTCCCTTAGGATAGGTTATCTCGAAGTAACCAGGTTTCAGGACGTAGTCCTCCCTGTGGAGCGTGAAGGTCTTGGCTACAGATCCAGCGCCTGGGAAGAGCAGGGAAGAGAGTATGACGAATAGTCTGGCGTTTATTGGAGACTCTCCTCTAACCTCCCCTCTTATAGGATCACCCAACTTCAGGACGCTCCTCTCCAGGAGTATGGAGGAGCTCATTAAATCTCGACCTCCGCTAGGTAGTAATCCCTCAGCCAACCCGGTCTCTTCACCACCCTTAAGCCGGTGTAATCGTCCTTGAATAAGTGCAACCTCAACTTCCTCGGGTTCACCTTAAGCTCCCGCATCCTCTCACGCAAAGAGTTTATAAGCTCTTGTGCTAATTCTTTTAAGAAATCATCCTTCCCCTGTTGATTCTTCATCTCATGCTCGTAGAACTCAAATATCTTAACTAAAGCATACCACCTGATCACAAGCGAGATGAATAACATAGAACTTGAAGCCCACAAGACGAGCTCCGCTAACGGCGACTTGTAGAACAAGAGGCCCAAAGATAGCAAGAAACCAAGAAGAGCAACCCTTAAGAGGAACCTGGTGATCATGTAGATTGATGACCATAATCTGGCTTCCTTGCTCCTTATAGGCAGGTTTATGATGAAATCCACAGTCTTCCTGTACTTCTTCCTCGTGCTAGCATCTAGTAAGTTAGCTAAGGAGGGAGATAGTTCCTCAATAGCTCTCTCTACTTTCCTGAAGTCGACGTTCCTACCGACGCGGTAGGAGTCAGTAGCCTCGATGAGGAACGCTATCTTCTCGAGCAGCGATCTATCCTCCCTTCCGATCATGAGGCGAACCCGAGATTACTTGAACGATAGAATTTTAAAAGGGTGAACTCAACTTCTAAATCTATTACAATTGGATTCCCAGGTGATAAATGAGTCTGTAAGGTAAATATCGTCAATCATCATCGTCGATTACGAAAACGCTAAGACACCCTTCCTCACAAGCGATAGTTGAGCAGTCAGCAAGGCATTACTAGAAGATATCATGGAAATTTTACTTAGTATATAAAGATATATTGGAAAAAATAATTGATATTATAAGCCCTTATGTAAAAATTTTTATGAAAAAATGACCGCTGGAGTAATCCTACTGGGCATCCTCTCTCTTCACCTGTTTTTATTTTTTATTTTCTTTACTTATAGTAATATTTTTTTACCTATGGAGTAAAGCTTAATAGCTAGCGGGTCGTCTTGGCTTGGTGTCGTAATGACAGTGCGTATGTTCTTCGCAGCTGATATCCATGGGAATACCGTGGTCTGGAGGAAGTGGTTGAATGCCGTCAATGTCTATAGGGCTAACGTGATAATACTAGCGGGAGACCTCACGGGTAAGGCCATAGTCCCAATATTCGATAAAGGAGATCATTATGAAGCTGAGATAATAGGGAGGAAGTATTCTGCTAAGACCAAAGAGGAGCTAAAAGAACTCATGGACAGGATAGAGAGCTTCTCATATTATTACGCTATCCTCACCCCTGAGGAGATTCAGGAGATTGCAGCTGATTCTAAGAAGCAGGAAGATCTCTTCAAGAAGCTTATGATAGAGAGGATAGCTAAGTGGCTCGACTTACTCATCGAGAAGGTAGATGTGAAGGGCGTGACCTCCATAGTTATGCCTGGCAATGACGACGAGCAGTACATAGATGAGACGATAAAGAGCTATGAGGATAGGGGAGTGATATACCCGTTAGACAAGACCATTGAGCTGAACTACGGCTATCAGGTGATAAGTCACGAGTACGTCAACCCGACTCCTTGGAACACCCCGAGAGAGGCTCCTGAAGACAAACTCGAGAAGATACTCAAGGAGAAGATAGAGAAGTCGGGTATTAAGGACTTCTCTAAAGCCTTGTTCAACTTCCACTGCCCTCCGATAGACACGAAACTCGACCTAGCGCCTAAGCTCGATAAGAACCTGAAGCCTGTTTACGTGGGCGGTAAGCCCGTCTTAGTGCACGTAGGCTCTAAAGCAGTCAGAAAGGTGATAGAGCAGTATCAACCGTTAATGGGGCTCCACGGGCACATACACGAGAGTTACGCTAGCGATAAGGTAGGGAAGACCGTCGTGATAAACCCCGGGAGTGAGTACAGCGAGGGCTTACTGAGGGGCTTCGTCGTAGAGCTCGAACCTAACGGTCTCAAGAACTACTGGAAGATAGAGGGTTGATCATGAGCTATGAGGGGATTCACTTCGTTGAGATAGACCCCGAGGAGTTC
>JAVQRZ010000158.1:0-1143 GCA_033582115.1 Candidatus Korarchaeum sp.
GGAAGATAGTAAGAGCTTGGAGGATATGCTAAAGCCCTTCAAGGCTTGCGTCCTCATATCGGGGACTTGGAGCGAGGAAGTAGCGAGAGGGGAGATCCTAGGGAGATTGAAATTCGAGAGGATAGCTTTGAGACGCTGGGGGGAGGTTTACTCTACTATAATCAATGACTTCACTACTAGGTTCGAGGAGAGAAGCAGGATGGAGTTTTACAGGGTAGCTTCAGTTTTAGCAGATCTATCTGAGGTGGTGATCGGGAACATGGGGTCTTCACGTCCTCTTACGATGTGCTCCAAGGGATCCTAGATGCGGGCTTTGAGAACATGGTAGCTAAACCCCTCTTCGTGGAGAGGAAGGATATGAATTCACAGGAGCTATCAAAAATAATATCAGAGTTCAAAAGCCTCTCTAAAGCTGGAGCTATACTCTTAGGCGTTCAGGGTGGGAGGAGCAGCGAGGGGGAAGACTTCCCGGGCCTCCAGATGACCACTTCTATAGCCTTGGGGATGCAGTTCTCGAGACCTAACGCCCTAGGGAAGGTCCAAGAGATCCTATGGAGAAAGCACACGAGACTTCAGAACCCAAGTTTGGTCAATGCCTGCAGGGCAGCTGTTCAAGCAGCTGCTAGACCTGTCAGATCCTTCAGGGATGTAGGATTCATTGTGTTCGCCGACAGGAGGTTCTCTAGATGCTTAACTATGATGCCGGAATGGATGAGAGCTCCCTTGAGGTACTTGAGCTTGGGAGAGCTTACTGTGGCAGGGGAGGAATTCTTTAAGGGGAAGGCAGCTACCTTACTAAGGGTGAAAGATGCGTTTGAGGGTCTACCCTCCGGAGGGGAGAGCTGATGTGATGAAGAGGGAGGTTCGAGAGCTCCTAGGTAGCGGCAGGAGGCTCTTGATATTGGCTTACGACCCTAAGTCGATGGATATCCTCAGAGACCTGTTGGGAGATAGGGAGGACGTTACTGTGATCACTTCCTTCTCCTCAGGGCTTATATCCTCACTCCTCATACTTCTCGCTTACCTTAGAAGAGGGGAGGTCTGTTTAATCGATGAGATGTTGGGCGCTTATCTTAGGGCTTCTAGCTCATCTTCAAAGCCCTATGATCTTCAAAGAGTTTTCATAACGCTTATGAGTCTCGT
>JAVQRZ010000159.1:0-4905 GCA_033582115.1 Candidatus Korarchaeum sp.
TTCGCTGAGTTGAGGAAATTCGGCATCTCGCTGGTCATGGTATCGCAGAGTCTCTCCGAGATACCTGAGGGCATCGTTAGGAACACGGGTGTGAAGGTAGTACATAGGGTGGACTCACCGAGCGACCTCAGGGTGCTGAAGCCATCGTCCAGTGAGAGGAATCTCGTGGATAAGGTGAGCACTTTGATGCCGGGGGAGTGCGTCCTGATACTCCCCTACGGTTTGGAGGTGTTGCAGGTGAGACCTGTGGACGAACTACCGCTGAGGAGGGATAGGATAGACGAGATAATAAGATCGAGCGACTTCTACTGGAACTCAACTCATTTTGAGATTTCCTCCAATATGGAAAGGAAGTCCTGAGTCCAATTGAACCTCCTATAACGCTTCCCGCTCAAAATATAGTTGAGTTCATCCTCTAGAGATCCCTCACAACCATCCACCTCCACTACTCTTTCCTCGCTGGCTATCTCCATAGCATCAAATAGAGGACCATCTACAGCCTCATACTCGATGTTTTCCCTTATCTTCCTCGAGTTGTAGCCTCTCTCCTTCAGTCTCTTCAGAAGTAAGGAGGGCCTACACCTCACGACCACGACTAGGGAGACTCTCTCCTCAGGAACAGAGTAGGGGCTTATGGTCTCGAGCACTAAGCACGGAGTCGCTTCTATGATTCTAGAGATCTCCTCCTTAACCTTATCATCATCTATCACGTAAGAGTCTCTCTCGAGGTCTCTCTCCAGCACATATCCCTTTTCCAAGGCTAGATCACCGGCGTTCAAGTACTTGCATCCTAACCTCTCTGAGAGAGCTTTTGCTACTACCGTCTTGCCTGAGCCGGGCGCACCTATCACTACTAAGATACCAGCAATGTTTATATTTCTCACGAGATCACCTCAGTCGGCTCCGGTGGTGTAGCCCGGTTGAGCATAGGGGCCTCTCGAGCCCCAGACCCGGGTTCAAATCCCGGCCGGAGCATACATATAACCACTCCATCAACGATCTCAATTTTATAATATTCTTCTCAGAGCCCTACTATCCTTATATTCTCTAACGCTAATACCACTCTCACTTCAGTTCAACTTTGAGAGTAGAAGGGATCGATCGTAATGCACGTCAATCTTCACCACCTCTCCGATATAAGTGGGGCTTCTTCCGTAAGCTGCTTATAACACTCTCTAGCTCATAACAGCATATCTCTTCATCCCTTTCCCCATCTCCTCCTCACTTAGAAATATCTTTCTGAAGATCCCGTAGAACCCCATCAGATTCCCCGAGAATTGAAGCTTGATTCTCGCCTCCTCAGACCAGTTTCCTCTTGAGATTGATATTATGAAGTAACGTACTTCATCAGGGCATTTGAGTTCTTCACTATGACTCTGGGATGATCAACACGATATCTGAAGTAATGAAGACCATTGGAAAGCAATTGGAGTTATTAGGAAGGTAAAAGAGGAGATTTTTTGTAGTTTAGTGAAAAATAAAGATAACTTTAAGCAGATTGGATGTAATAAACAATTTATAATAACAAAATTACGGAGTGGAGGAGTGAAAGATGGACAGATAGCAAATAGGGAATACTGACATTCTTGAACGTGGTGAGATCTTTATTTCCGTAGATATTAGTCAATATGGAAGCTTGCCGAAGAGCGTAGTTACAGGGTCGAACGATGCTATTGAGACGAGAGTAGTCCAGATAACGTATGCGACCAGTGTAGCGAATATCAAGCGGATCGGTTGCTTATTGTAAGCTGGTATCAGTAGAAAGAGCGTTTGTATCAAAACTAAGGTCAGGTAGAAGTTGCTCACTATCACATCGATAGGTTGCATCCAAACTATCATCACCCAAACGCCAAGCTCAGCTATGAAGAGCGATATAGGGAACGTGAAGATAGCTAGAAGAGCGCCATAAATCGCTTCCTCAAGGGTCGCTTTGATAGATGGTGAGATGACCCTCCTTCTCCTCCTTGCTGCTGGAACTCTCCTCCTCCAGCTCCTACCTGATAGCATCAGATTCACCTCACTAAGCTCCCCACTCTCTTTCCCTCAAGTAAACTCATCAGGGCTCTCGGATCATCAGCACTTAAAATTATCGTCCTTATCGACGATCTCCTCAATATCTTTATCGAGGTTACGTCGAGAAGCTCATATTTCCCGGGATCATAAGGCTTCCCACTGACGATCCTCTCCAGCTCATCGTAACTCAACTCCTCTATCCTCCTAGCTGAAGGATTGACCCTAGGATCCTCCTCATAGACTCCATCTACTCCCGTCATCTTAACTAAGGTATCGAACCCGAGCCTCTCAGCCATTATCGCAGCTACTGTATCAGTAGAGTAGCCCGGGTGGATCCCTCCGGCTACTGGTACCCTACGCGTAGCAGCAGCTACAGCAGCCTCCTCGTAGCTCTCGATGACCTTAGGGTAAGCTACCTCACCTAACGCTGATATGGTGAGTAGAGCGTGGAGTCTCGTCACCAGTATGCCAGCGTAATCCTGCATGTACTTGCTTCCTCCTACCTTACTCACGGCACTTATGTACCTCCTCGCTACATCGCTCCCCCCTGTCACCACAGCGAAGCTCAACTCACCTTGGAGCCTTTTCACAACTTCAGTTACCCTAAGCAACCTCTTAGGGTCTTCTAATACATCCTCGAAGACCATACCTCCCAACAGAAGGACGATTCCCCTCAAGGGATCACCTCAGTAGAACCTTATAGCTCTCTCCAACCTGGAGAGCAGCACTATACCGCTCTCCTCAGATTCATCCAAGATCTTGTAACCAGTGAGCTCAGCTAATCTCTCAGCGAACTCCCTGACCTCGCTATGCCAAGGCATGTTCCCCTTCGAGAGCCTCCTCCTGGAGTACCCTACCCACTCGTAAGCTTTGGGCTCGACGTAAGTAGGCTGATAGTTCTCTACTAGCTTTGAAAATCCCTCTAAGGACCTCTCGTCCATATTGAATCCCTTTATCAGAGGTATCCTCATTACAGTAGGACATGATAGGGACTGAAGGAGCTCAAGCGTCCTGACGAGCCTGCTCCAAGCTTCCGACCAGAGAGGCCTAGTTATCTCAGCATACAGCTTCTCGAAGGGAGCTGGGACCGTCACGTAGAGTTGAGTAGGCTCCCTCTCTAAGCTCTCTATCCTCTCAGGAAGCGTTCCATTTGTCACTATGAATGTGGTCATCCCCTTTCTCGAGAAGGCCTCTATCAGGCCTCCTATCTTAGGGTAGAGCATAGGCTCCCCTGTCAACGAGATAGCAGCGTGCTTAGGTTCCTCAGCCTCCTTAACCCAATCCCTCCTGAATACAGACACTCCCTTGTAGCCCTGAACGAGCATCCTCTGAACCCTTATGCTACCTTCAGCTATCTCCTCAGGATCGTCCCAAGTGCCCTCAGGTACCTCAACCCATCTGTACTGTTGAGGTAAATCGCTCGCGTTGAGTCTCCAGCAGTAGCTACACTGCATGTTGCAGAAGGAAGCAGTAGGGCTCATCTGTATGCACCTCCAAGTTGGGATGCCGAAGAACCTGTTCTTGTAGCAAGTCCTACCCTCCATCATCGCCTTCCTGAACCAGTAACAGGGCTTAACTGCTGAGTGTCTGAGGACGAACTTGTAGCCTTGCTTCTCCATCAGCTTCCTAATACGATTGGGTGTAGCTACTAGCGTGCTCAACATATTTTATCCTCAGTGTACTACAGGAACCCGATAAAAATGGTTGAGGTAGTGGGGGATCAGATAGGGTTAGCTGTCAAGGAGTTAGAGAAGCTGAGCGAGTTCAGGGAGGAAGCTCTCAGGAGGTCTAGGAAGTGGTTATCTATAGCTAGATCCTCTATACTCGACGCTAGGAGGATGAAGAACCTGAATGATATCGAAAGGAATCTTATGGAGATCTTGGAGGAGGTGAAACTTTTCTTAAGTGAAGTCGAAACGAAACTCGGACCCTCGAGTTGCTTAGTTAGGTACGCTCTACAAGACCCATTGCAGGAGCTAGTCGAGGGCATAGCCCTCTGCAGGCTCCTGATGGGAGAGGGAGTACCTAGCCACGTGGAGCTAGGGATAGGGGCGAGGGAGTACTTACTAGGGGTTAGCGATGCTGTAGGAGAGCTCAGGAGGGTTGCTCTCGATTGCATGAAACGAGGGGACTTTGAGAGAGCTGAGAGCTTAGTGGAGCTTATGGAGAGGATTTATGAGGGGATGAGTTCTACTGCCTTCCCCGATTCCTTGATACCACTTAGGAAGAAGGTTGATGAAGCTAGGATATTAATAGAGAAGACGCTATCCGAATTGATATTCGTTAAAGCAGGCAGGAGGGGTGGAAGTGGAGGTAGTGAAGGCTGATCCTTCAGTGACACACTTAATAGTCTCTCTAGCCTTACTCGGAGCCGCTAAGAAACCAGTTAAAGCTAGAGACCTGAGCAAGCTCATGAGCACCTCGAGAGCTACTCTCTCCAGGTGGGTCTCGAGAGCTGAGGAGCTGGGTTTCGTGAAGTCAGCGACCTCCAAGAGGACGCAGTACGTGATGCTGTCAGAGAAGTCAGTCAAGCTTCTCAGATCTATAGGGGAGTCCATAGAGGGCATCGGCTGGGGAGATAAGGTCGTAATAGGGGAGATCTTCTCAGGGATGGGAGAGGGAGCTTACTACATGTCGAAGAGAGGATACTTAGATGGTTTCATCAAGATCGTTGGTTACAAACCCTTCCCCGGAACCCTCAACCTCAAGTTGAGCTATGAGGATGCCGTTAAGGTGGGTGAGTGGAGGATGAAGGTCGTGCCGAGGGTGATCACCGGGTTCTCAGAGGAGGGAAGGACCTTCGGCGACGTGGAAGTATACCCTGTGATGATAAACAGCGAGGTATCAGCTCTATCCGTGTTCCCTAGGAGGAGGCACTACGGCTACGATGTG
>JAVQRZ010000160.1:0-1712 GCA_033582115.1 Candidatus Korarchaeum sp.
AAGGAAGGAAGGATTGTAGTATCAAGCGAGGAGAGGAAAATGGAGATATCAGTGATATTCCCCAGAGTGACTGAAGAGGACCTAAGGCTCTCATCTAAGTTCCTACTCGAACCTGAAGTAGTCTCTAGGATAAGAGTTCTAGCAGATGCTATGAGGTCCTCCAGATCAGCTATAGTCTTCACGAACACGAGATCAATGGCTGAAGCCTTAGGTCACAGGATGAGCAGAATCTTCAGCGAACTTAAGATACACGTCCACCACAGCTCCTTATCAAGGGAAGCTAGAGTGGAGAGTGAAACACTCTTGAAGTCGGGGGAGCTCTCCGCAGTCATAAGCACAAGTTCCATGGAGCTAGGTATAGATGTAGGTCACATAGATATCGTACTCCAGTACGGTTCCCCTAGGCAAGCAGTTAAGTTGCTTCAGAGAGTGGGAAGGGCTGGTCACGGACCTAAGGGTGTTGCTAAGGGTTTAATAATCACTCAAGACTCTGATGACTTCTTGGAATCGCTAGTACTAACTAAGAACGCTTTAGAGGGTAAACTAGAGGAATTGAGAGTCATGGAGAACTCCTACGACGTGCTCTATCATACGGTAGTTGGAATGCTACTGAGGGAGAAGGAAATAAGTGTTCAGGATATACTGGAAGTTGCAAGGAGGAGTTACCCTTACAGGAATCTAGGAGTGGAGGAACTCAGGAGACTGCTTTCCTTCATGTCAAGAGCTTGGCCCAAGCTGATATGGTATGATGAGGGATCGGACTTCGTGAGGAGAATGAATGAAGCAGCCTTTGAATATTTCTTCAGTAACGTTTCAACAATACCGGAGACCAGTAGCTACTCAGTAGTTGATGAAGTGACCGGGTTTTACATAGGGAAGCTTGATGAGGTCTTTGTTCTAGAATACCTCTTCCCTGGAGCTAAATTCGTCTTCAGAGGTTCTATCTGGAGGATGAAGAGGATAGAAGGAAGCATAATATACGTTGAGCAAGTATTCGATCCAATAGGAGCTATCCCAAGCTGGATAGGTGAGCAACTACCTGTCTCAAGGGAAGTAGCCACGGAGGTCGGTAGGCTCAGGAGGAGGGTCGGGGAGGCCCATAGGGAGGATAAGATTGACACTTTAGTTAAGGAGATCGCTAGAGAGCATATGTTCTCAACAGAAGATGATATCAAGCAGGCTCTTTTACCGATAATAGAGCATATAGAGAACAATTACCCTCTACCCACGGATAGAAGTATCGTTATTGAAGGTATCAGAGGAGGTGCTGTCATCCACTCAACACAGGGCAGCTTGGTGAACAGGACGCTAGGTAGGGCTATAGCTCACGCTATGGCGAGGCACTTCAGGCTAATGGTAAGGGTATCTGAGGACCCCTATAGGATACTTATATTTGGAGTAGCATTAGAACCTGTGATCAAAGCTCTGAAGATAGTCACTAATGAGAGCAAAGAATTCTTCCTAGAAGCAATTGAGAACAGCTCCTTCTTCAGAATCAGGTTGATGCATACAGCGAAGAGGCTGGGGTTAGTAAGGGATTACGTGAGCTCTAGGGTAGTGAGCTTGAGTAAGCTCGCTAAAGCTTATGAGGGAACGCCTGTCTATGAGGAGGCTTTGAGGGAGACTCTGGCTAAGGATTTCGATTTAGAGAGCACTATGAATCTCTTAGAGTCAATAAGATTCGGAGAAGTAGAGGTGATCTTAACTGAGAG
>JAVQRZ010000161.1:0-2124 GCA_033582115.1 Candidatus Korarchaeum sp.
TAAGGGGACCCCGTAGGGATCGATATCGGCGTAACACTCCTCGTAAGCCCTCTTGGCCTCCTCGAAGAAGGCTGCTATACCCTCACTCTCATCCGGAAACATCTCGGGAGAGCAGTCTCACTATGCCTTCCGGGTCCTGAGGGATATCTATCTCCTCCCCCTTTAGGACGTACCTTCTGGTGTTCTCCACGAAAAGATCCTCCTTCTTGAATCCTAGTTCCCTGAGCAAATGAGTGACAGGTCTTCTCTCCCATAAACCACTCACGTCCTCCACACCAACATTGAAAACGAAACCCTTCCTCTTGAAGGACGAACAATAGCCCCCTACTTGGTGGTGCTGCTCCAGAACCAACACCCTATATCCTCTCTTAGAGAGCATAGCTCCGCAGGTGAGACCGCCTATTCCAGAGCCCACGATTATCGCGTCGTGCTCCCCGCGTCCCCGAAACTCGACTCTCCAGTCGTACTTCCTGAACTCCCTCGAGGCCAGATAGGCCGGAGCCGCTCGAGGTAACCAGATGGAGAACGCTATTCCGATGGCTATCAGAGCGTTGGAGATCACAATGGTGGTGGGAAATCCTACAATCAGATATATGAAGGAGTTGATCAGGAAGATAGCTGCCCAAAACATCGTGATCATCTCGTTAACGAGCATGAAGGATCTCTCCCTCCAGTAAATCTCAGGATAATCTCTCTTCGAGACTTGAAGTGTGTAGGGCTTCTTTATCACCAGTGAGATTACGGCCATCAGGAATAGAGTTAAGTAACCGAGGAAACCGCTCCTTTCCACGAAAAGTGGGGACGAGAGGGTGAAGGTAACTACTGACGCCGTGATGAAGTAGATGAGGGAGACTGCGTCCATCAAGCTGAGCTCTCCTCTCGGTAGCTGAAGGACGATCAGGGAGGAGGAGATGATCAGGGAGATAGCTACGCCTAGGGGGATGCCGATACCGCACAAGGTCCAGTAAGTTATCCAGGGGATGAACGATATCAGGATGTGGATCATTCCGGGGATCCTACCGAGACCCCTGGACGGGGGCACGCATGAAGCACCTCATTATCGAAGGGTCTACTGTCATATAAAAGTTCGGATAGTCCGGTGGTCGCGACCGCCATACTCTCATCGTTTAGGTGGATCCTCTCTCCGATTTGGCTCTCGCTGGGGCGTGAGGTAGTGAATACGAAGCTCCGCTCGAAACTCAGCGTATCTACACGGCGGAGAGATTGCTCAAAATCCTGTAGCCCTGAGGAAGACTGACCTAGGGCTTTTAGTTTATACAAGCACTACGAGATCCTAATTCTGAGATCCGACAGTAGCTTTCCCTGAGTGAGATCCCCCCCTCGTCTCTGCTGTCAAGGATAAGGATGGACGAGATTAGGAATGTGGAATCACTTTAAAGAGTTATTTGAGCGTAGCATATGAGGCGATCTACTCGCTCCTTCGAAATGAGAGTGGGATCATCGCATGGATCACCTAAGAGCCTCAATCACCCATATCGGCATCATGTGAGCGACTAGAAAGGTGTTGAGGTGCGAGTTTAGGTCATCAAGCGGACCCGATGCGAACCACCCTAGGTAGGTTCTAAGTGAGCGTACTGGTTCCAAATCACCACCGGAACCTAGTCAAATGAGGGACTAGCTAATTCCAAGTAAAGGACTTCTCAGCGCGCCTATTAAATAGATAAATTCCTCAGCTGTTTGATCGAGCTACTGGAGGGTTCTCAATGATCTCCCTCACCAAGCTAGGGTTGACATTACCTCCCGTCACCATCACTATGACCTTCTTACCCACTAGCCTCTCCTTCACTTTGATAGCAGCAGCAAGCGCGGCCGCACCCGATGGCTCGACCGCCTGACCCTCTACCTCAAGGAGCATCCTCATAGCTAGCTTTATCTCATCATCGGATACTAGCACGACGTCATCAAGCTTATCCCTGAGTATTTTGAAGGGCAACTCGTAAGCCCTACTAGTAGCCAAGCCCTCAGCTATCGTATCAGCTCTGCCCGTGGAGATAAGCTCTCCTCTCTTCCAAGATAGGTAGAAGCTCTTAGCACCCTCAGCTTGGACTCCTATTACTTTTATAGAGGGATCAGCGGCTTTAGCTACTGTAACAGCTCCTATAG
>JAVQRZ010000162.1:0-3887 GCA_033582115.1 Candidatus Korarchaeum sp.
ACATCATGTAATTATAAAGATAATTAACTCTATAATGGTTAAATTAAGGGATGCCTCGATCATGCGTCTTCGCTGTAGATGCTCGATCAAGCAGCCATTCAGGGTTTAAAGCTTCCCTTTAGCAAGGGAGTCAACCTAAAATTTTTCTCCTCTTTAATTCAACGACTAAAAGCGAGAAGGATATCGCTGTTAGTGCTTCAGTAATAGGGCCTATCGCGAGGACGTTTCCCCCGCTGACTGGTAGGAACAGGCCTATGATTCCTATCACTAGTGCATTTAGAGGAGCCAACCCGAAAGCCATATATAATAGCCAAGAGGTAAGGATATCGTAAGATAGAGTGAACAGATAAGATGAAACGAATAATATCTTCAACTTAGCGTTCATTACCCTTCTAAAGATGCCCATAAGGGAGCCTATCAGTCCTGCTATAAATCCATCAACGAGCGTCCAAAGTCCCATCCCTAGAAAGGAATCTGAGATCAGAAAAGATAGAAACCCGACGATGAAGCCTACCGATGCACCATCGAAGTAACCAGCTAACATCGTGAAGATTAGAGGTAAGTTTATCACCTGCATAGGTCCTATTAGCAGATGCTTCGCTAACCTAGCAAAGACGCTCAGCGATGTCCAGATACCTACTCTAGAGGCCATCCTAGATGGATCATCTTTCAAGGAGTACCTTATCATTCCCACCGGATTCACCCTTGGATGGATTATCTATCCAATAATATTTAAGCTCTCCTAGTACGTAATTCTAACTCAACGAAGTTTAAATATGACCTGTCCCCCTGGAATCCGGTGAGCGCATGGCATCAAAAGGAAGGATAATAGATGAGCAGACAGCGGCTCAACTAAGGGCGAGGTTCGAATCTGAGATGGTTAGAACAATAGATGTCATCTTATTGAAAGGACTTGATAATGAAGAATACTCGGAATGGGCAGAGGAACTATTACTAGAGCTTAGAAATCTATTTGAGATGATAAGGGTGGAAGTAATAGACGTCAGAGTGGAACCTCAAGCTTTAGAGGATTACGGTGTCACTAGGACTCCTACGATACTGCTAGACCCTAAGAGCGGGTACAGGATAAGGTACACAGGAGCTCCTATTGGCTACGAGGCTTGGGCTTTCATTGAGACGATCATCCTGCTCAGCAGGGATGATAGCGGCTTGAGTGAGAGGAGTAAGGAGATCCTACAAGCAGCCCGCAACTACAGTACTGATGTGCATATAATGACCTTCGTCACTCCAACGTGTCCCTACTGCCCCTATCAAGTCCTTCTCGCTAATAAGTTTGCGATAGAATTGAAGGGAATTGTTGAAGCAGAGTGTATAGAAGCCTACGAGAATTCAGATCTTGCTGATAGCTATCAGGTTTCGGCAGTTCCTCATAACATCATAGCCGTCAGGGAGAGAGGTATGGAAGAGGTCTTGGACGTATCCGTTGGCTCCCAACCCGAGGAGAAGTATGCTAACGATCTGATCAGGGTGCTGAGGTTCAGATATGGAGAGCACGATACTACTCACTAACGACGACGGTATACACTCAGCTCCCTTCAGAGCTTTCTGGGTAGCCCTACTAGAAGCGAAGATCGGAAGAGTAACCATCGTCGTACCTGAGCATGAGATGAGTGCTGCAGGCAAGGGGATAACTCTCCATAAACCATTAAGGATAAGAAAATTACCAGTCAAGGTTGGTAGCTTCGGCTATAGGGAAGCTTATACCGTCAGTGGGACCCCTGGAGATGCTGTAACGGTAGCCCTCAAATTCATAATGAACTCTACACCTGAAGTAGTCGTCTCAGGTATAAACGTAGGTGATAATATAACACTGGATAACATATTTACCAGCGGAACTATAGCAGCAGCTCTTCAAGCTACGATAATGGGGATAAAATCCGCCGCCTTTAGCGTCGAAGTGCCTGGGGGACAGTTGAGCAGGCCCGTAGAGAGGTTCATATCTCAAGCTAGAATTGCAGCTAGAATAACTGAATGGATCCTCAGAAGAGGACTGCCTAATGGTGTCGACCTGCTTAATATCAACTTCCCATATAGTATCTCTCCAGATACTCCTATCAGGGTAACTAGATTAGGAAGGGTTAAGTACGAGAACTATGTGTTGGAGAGGATCGATACTAGAGGTAATCCTTACTACTGGCTCGGGGGAAACCCTGTTCCAGTGTCTGAGAGGGATAGAGGGACAGACTTATACGCTTTAACCGTGGAGAGAGCCATCTCCATAACTCCCATATCTCTCGATATGAGCGTTGAGGTCTTGAACTGTGACGATCTTAATAGAAAAAGGAGAGAAGCACTAGAGGAGCTTCATCAACTCGCAGATAGCTTAGTAGAGTTCCTAAGAGGTATCTCAAACGTTCAGAAGGGTTAGACCGCCACTAACTATATCCCTAAAGAGCTCTCCTTCTAGATCGAATATAGCTATCTCGACGGTTCCTCCGACGTAGCCTTCGATCAGGTGACCGGCTAGAGTCCTCTTCTCATCTCCGATAACTACGTGTATATGCGCGAAAGGCCTATTCTCCTTAATGCTGATGTTTCCGTTCAATGAGGCCAGTTCTAAGGGTTCATCTACCTCCATCGTCCTGTAACTCTGAGTGACAGGATCGAAGAAAGCTATCTTACTCCTCGAGAGTAACCCTAAACCTATCAGAATGGCGCTCCTAATACCCTTCTCCTCACACACACGGAGTATCTCTCCCACGACTTCCCTCCCTTGATCTATTCTAAGTACATGGATCCTCTTAAGTCCAAATGTCTTCAATCAATCACCTCCTCGGACGGGATATATTATGGGTAAGTTCCCCCCGCTCGCTACTATTATCGTCGCATTGGACCTCGATATATCCTTAAGTCCCTCTACGTATATTATGAGGGAAGCGATATCCTCAGGTTTAGCGCCCCTACTAGCCAGTATTTCAACCATCTTAGCAGTAGCGTTCACTAATATCAGCCTAGCTTTAGCTTCTCCCTCAGCTCCAAGCACCTTCGCGGTAGCGCTAGCGTTCGCTAATATGAGAGTCCTGTTTCTCTCGAAGTAAGCAGCTATCATCCTCTGCTGAGAGGTTAACTTCTCCTGTATAGCTTTCAGGAATTCGCTAGGTAACCTTATGTTCCTAATGTAAACCTCGTCTATTATTATCCCACCTCCAGTTGTCGGGTCCTTACTCAATGAGGACTGTAACGCCTCGAAAATCTCCATACCTATCTTCCCTCTGACTAAGGGGACTTCAGCTGCCTCGTAGTTAGAGACTATGTTCCTACAGACTTGCCTTATCGAGGGTACGAGCAGCTTGTCTCTGTAGTCCACTGCAGGGTAGTTCTTAACTATTATAGGTACTGAGCTAGGTGATATGTGCCATCTAACCGTTAGATCCACCCAAGCCTGAAGTCCATCCTTCGTGAGGGTCTCGATAGCGGGATAATCGCCTATAGCACCCTCGTAACCGTAACTGCTCATGTTGATGTCGGTCCACATGTGTATGGCATCGCTAGCCACATAGACCTTTTTCAAGGATTGCCAAGGCATCTTAATCGCTATCCTCGGACCCACTATGGGATCAGAGATGTAACCCGTTAACGGATCTACGGTAACTGCTGCATAACCTAGGTCAATAACGTAGACGCTGAGGTAGGAGATCAAAAGAGAGACTAATATTAAGGAAGCTGCTACTAATATCTTCGGACTGGGTCTACCTCTGACAGGGACTTCAGGTGCATAAACAGGTATTTCATCACCTTTCCTGGGCAAGATCTCAACCTCCGGGAACTTTACCCATGATATGGCAGTCCTCTCTCTTCCTCTTTATACTCCACCTCCGGGAGCTTCACTTCCTCCTTAGCTACTTCCTCAGCGATCTCAGTCTCTC
>JAVQRZ010000163.1:0-2515 GCA_033582115.1 Candidatus Korarchaeum sp.
GGGGCTATATTGTCAATAGATGAGGGGCAGAGCCTAGCTGCTAGAGCTCTAGGCATGACTAAGGCTCAGGAGGTCCTCTACGTAGTACTACCGCAAGCCTTGAGGAGAGCCATCCCCGGGGTATCGAACGAAGTAGTCTACATGATACAGTACTCGTCCCTAGCTTTCGCTGTAGGTGTCCAGGAGATGTACAGCATCTCAAAGAGTTTCAACTCGATAGTATTCAGGCCTCTGGAGATATTCTCAACACTAGCTCTATTCTACCTAGCCTTATGCACTCTAGCCAGCTTCGCATCCAAGTCGATCCAGAGGAGGTTCAGGGTCATTGAGTCAGTGGTTTAAAGCTAAGATGACCTCTTGATGAACTTAGATGCTATTAGGAACACTAAGGCTGACGCTAAAGCCCCTAAGATGAACGCCAATACCTCTTGCCCTACATAAGCCTCCTGCTCCTTCAAGGTTTCCTGCTTCGTCCTGTTCTCTACGATAATCGTCCTATTCTCTACGAGTTGCGTAGTAGTGGCTCTCACTTCCTCCTCAGGGGGTATTAGTATCGTGTAAGTGAAGTTAGCTGATAGACCATCGGATTGCTTAGCTATTATCCTTATAGTATAGACTCCACTCTGCTTGTAGACATGGCTCCTTGGAAATGGACCCTCCTCCGTAAATCCATCTCCCCAATCCCATAAGATCTTGAGTTCCTCACCAGGGGTTCCCGGAACGGTTTCTCCCTCTACTAAGACCCTGTTACCGTTCAAACTGATCGATGATATCCTTATCGATGGAGGATATCCCTCAGCAGGCTTTATCACAGAGATGACGCAGTAGTCTAGGATGCGATTACCCTGCATCAACTTCACCGTATAGTTACCTACTTCATTGAGCTCCAAGATGATCCTCCTGCTCTTCTCCCTCTCCAAGCTACCAGAGAAGATGGTGCTCTCCCTACCTCTAGGGTCTTGAAGCACCAGCCTCACTTCAGCTGTCACGTTGAGCTTCAACCAGACGCCGAAGGGTGTACCTGAGGTGAAGTGACCTCCCTCGATCCCATGCCCCCTACCGCCAGCGTCCGTCCAGACGTCCCCTCCAGTGAAGGAGGTCACTACGTGTACCGTGCAGTAATCCAAGACGTTACCGCTTACTCCACCTATCAGCTTAATTACCCTCATGCCAGGGTCCACGAACACTTGGTAGAACTTGTGAATAACTCCAGGGAACACCTGAGAGTTCTTCATTATCTCTATTTCACTACCATCAGGCTTCACTATGACTATCCTCACGTACATAGGTGAGCTGACCTTGAAGGAGAAGGTAACATTCTCCCCCACCTTGACGTAACCGCAAGTAAAGTTAGGTCCCTCTCCGCCTCTCTCCGACCATATATCAGCAAGGTCCGTCTGCATAGGGTATGATAGCTCCTGATAGCTAGAGTTATAAGCTGAGAGACTCTGTAAACTCAGGAGCAGTAACGCTAGCAATGACACGGATTTTTCTCTCATCTGTGTTGCTGTGATACTAATGTTGATAAACTCAATACGGCATTAAACATATGAGACTTCACTGAAAGACTTACTCCCTGAGGGTTTTCAAGCTGACTCAGATCCTCTATAGACCCATCTCTTGATTATCTCATCGACAGAGGGCTCCTCCCTCTTGTTCCCCTCGAGCAACCACCGACCTTGTTGATAGCTTCTAAAACCGCTTGATCAGACTCTCCAGCTTCGTACCTCCTCCAGCCCTCCAGTGCTTGAAGCGAAGAGGTTTGATCCACGAGCTATTGAAGACATCTAACTCGCAGGGTTTACGCAAACAGCTACTCTATCCAACTTCCTGTAGAGACTGAGAGGGACTGTGAAGAGGGACCTAGGCTTAAGTTGGTCCTCAACCTTGAGTTTAGATCTTACCTTGATCCTCGGTTCCGTAGCCCATCTCCTTCCTAGCCTCAAGCACTTTCTCTACCATGTCCTCAGGGTTGAGGGAGCGTAAGCTCCCCTATCGTTCCCGAGTAGAGCATCTATTACTATCAGCTTTCCCTCCTCTACAGCCTTGCTCATGTCCATCCCGAGCATCTCCGTTTGCCTCATCACCGACTCCCTGGGCTCCTCACTAGTGACGTATATTGCTTTATCTCCCTCAAAGAATCCCTGCCAGATGAAGTGAATACACAGAACCGTCTTTCCAGCACCCGGCTCACCAGCTACAGCTACTAAGAAGCCCCTAGGTATCCCGCCCTGCAGTAAGGCATCGGCTCCTTAACGCCTGTTGAGAGTCTCTCCACTACCATCCTCACTTTAGCTGATGTCCTCCCTTTAATTCCTTTCCGATGCGATCCAGTAGCTCTCAAGACCCTTATTTCAGGCTCTGGAGCAATTGAACGAGTCTCTCGACTAAGTGCTCGTGATAGATCCTCCCCTTCTCAGGGTCAGCCTTAGTCGGTGCGCCTATCACGGCATCCCCCGTCAGTTCCATCAGGGCCCTCATGCGCTCCTCAGTACTGGGGACATAGCAGAGCGTA
>JAVQRZ010000164.1:0-1367 GCA_033582115.1 Candidatus Korarchaeum sp.
TGTTGTGATCATCAAAGGCTAAGTACCTGACGTCGAGTCCTCTCACGGCACCAGCCGTGCCTCCTATGAACTGCCCCTCGCTACCCTTGAGGGGCCCCATGCTTATGTGCCCCCCCTTAGTTATGGGAAGGGCCATCACCACATCCCCAGGCTGCGTAAAAGCTGTGTAAACCGCTAAATTAGCGATAACACCGCTTATCGGCCTGACATCAGCGAACTTAACGTTGAAAATCCTCTTGACGAGCTCCATAGCGATGAACTCAACTTCATCTATGTACTTAGTACCAGCGTAAACCCTCTCCCCTACCCAGCCCTCAGCGTACCTATGGCCGAAGTCCGAGGTCAACGCTTTCCTAACCGCTGGGCTGGCTACGTTCTCACTGGCTATCATTGGGAGGGATTCATCAAACCACTTATGGTGCTCCTTTAGTGAAGATAGAACCTTACTGTAAGCTTCAACTGGGTCCAGCATACCACCCTAAGTTGTGCTGAGGGAATAAGTTATTAATCATTGATCATGGATCCCCTGATGCTCCGAAGGTACGAGTTGAAGTGCATCAGCTGCGGTTCCTCCTACGAAGCGGATATTTGGTTGATGAAGTGCCCTAACTGCAGTGGGTTGCTAGAACCTAAGCTCAGAGAAGCCCTTGAGGCATCTTGGGAGTTGTTCAGATCTAGGAGGTTCGGTGTCTGGAGGTACAGAGAGCTCCTACCTCAGGTTACCCCCGTTACGATGGGTGAAGGAGGTACCCCGTTGATAGAAGTGGGGAGTAAGCTCTTCGTCAAGTTCGAGGGATCCAACCCCACCGGATCGTTCAAGGATAGAGGTATGTCGGTCGCTGTAAGCTTAGTTAGGGAGGCAGGGATCAGAAGTGTAGTTTGCGCTTCAACAGGGAATACAGCTGCTTCTATGTCAGCTTACGCTGCTAGAGCTAATTTGAAGAGTTTCGTGATACTCCCCAGGGGGAAAGTAGCTAGAGGTAAGCTCGCTCAAGCAGCGCTCCACGGGGCTACTATATTAGAGGTAGAGGGGTCCTTCGACGAGGCTTTAGAAGCTGTCATGGGAGCTTCAGGAAGGGAAATAAGCCTCTATCCCCTCAACTCCTTCAATCCGTGGAGGTTAGAAGGTCAGAAGACGTTAGCTTACGAGATAGTTGATGAGTTAGGGGTTCCGGATTGGGTCGTACTACCTGTGGGTAACGCTGGTAACATATCGGCAGTTTGGAAGGGGTTCAAGGAGCTCGAGGGGCTCGGGCTCGTAGAAGAGGTTCCTAAGCTAGTTGGCGTGCAAGCTGAAGGTGCTTCCCCTATCGCTAAGGCCTACAGGGAGGGGAGGGAAGAACCCCTCTTCGTCGAGAGTCCTGAGA
>JAVQRZ010000165.1:0-2425 GCA_033582115.1 Candidatus Korarchaeum sp.
AGGGATTCAGGTATCTGAGGCATCTTACGTGGTCCTTAGGGATTCCTACTGGGAAGGGCTCACTGTTATCCTAGGGACCAACAATGCGTTCATCGTAGAGTTTAGCAGCTTATATAATGGGATCTTAAGCGATTTTAAAGCTACCCTTATGATATATGACTTCGTTAGCTCGACTTACTCGACTTCCTCTTCTTACATAGGCTCAATATTCAGGAACCAATCACTCTACCTTAGGTTCAACGTAACCGTGCCCTCAAACGCTTACGCATCTCACTACAAAGCTGACCTGACCCTGAGCTTCAGAGCCGATGGCGTACCACAAGCCCAGAGGATCCCTCTGTTCGTCACTATACAGGGAGAACCGAAGCTAAGGTGCGATATCTCGGGTAACGTTAGACCCGGATGGCCTGCTATACTATACCTGAGCATGAGCAATCTAGGCGACGGAGTTGCTAGAAATGTAGTAGTTTCCCTAACGCCCACTACAATAGGAGTACAGGTAGCTTCCCCGCTGGAGATAGGTATCGTGAACCCGATGGAGAGTAGGAGAATACCATTTGTAGCTTACATAGGTGATAACATCGATGAAGCTGTCACAATAACTGCTACAGTGACTTGGGGCGCCCAAGTCGGCCCTGGCGGGCAGTACACAACAACTCAAACTCTAGAAGTATTGGAGACAGAATCTAAAGGCTTGAAACTCTCAACGAAAAATTATTACTTGGATCCCGGTAGGATCAACACGATAATACTTTCCGTGGAGAATGAAGGGAATGAGTGGGCTTACAGAACTAGACTGAGCCTTCAAGCACCTCCAGGAGCAGCGGTGATGGGTAGCAGTAGCTTCGATCTAGGGGACTTAGCTCCAAGCAAGGTTACCTTCATCCCGATAAACTTGAGCTTGAACTCTCTCGAATCCGGGCCTATTCAGGTCCTAGCGACCCTAGAATGGCTGGACTCCGGAGGTGAGCAGAGGACTTCGTCACTCACATTGGGCTTCTACGTGAGGGTTCCAGAAGGACCCTATCTAGTGGTCCTCTCTGACACAAAAGTACTCAAACCTGGGGTTCCTGAGCCAGTCAGGATAATCCTCAAGAACGAAGGACAGGAGGTAGCCAGGAGGCTTAGGATGAGCTTGGTCCCGTCTAAGGATCTAGCTCTCCTCTCTGAGGCAGGTTTCGATTTGGGTGATATAGAGCCCGGAGGCATCTTAGAGATATCTGCGTTACTTTACGCAGCTAACATCAGTTACGGGAGCCTTATATTGACAACCGAACTAAGTTATTTGGACGAGCATGATTCCGTGAGAAATCAAGTGATCCCGATCACCTTCATAACGGAACCTCCAAAACAACCTCTCCTCATGATAACCCTCTTGAATCCGGAACTCGAGACGGATGAGACCAGTGTACTAGAGGTCGAGATTAGGAACGAAGGTGGTGTAGCTAGGGATCTGAGGGTAGAATTAGCTTTTCCCTCACCTGAACTTGGATCCCTAGTCGGGGCCGGGAGAGCGTACATCGACTCGCTTGATAGAGGGGAAAGCGCTATAAGGAACTTCACACTCTATCTCTCTCCTAAAGCTTACGGAGCGGTCCAGCTGATAGCTAGGTTGAACTACAGAGACGAATCAGGGGTTGAGCATTTAGATGTCACCACCTTGGGCGTGAAGGCTTCGGGTCAGCCTAGGATAGAAGTGGCTCATGTCTCCACGATACCGACACCTGTGTATCCAGGAGATTCCAACATCAAATTGATTGTTTTGGTGACGAATTTAGGCAACTATATTGCTAAAGACCTGAGGTTAAATATCACTTCACTACCCCGCTCAGTGGAGCCCTCTTACTCAGGCTCCGATACTTTCTTGATACCCGCCCTCCCTCCTGGGGGAAACGTTGAGGTAAGATTTCTCCTTAACGTGAGGGAAGAAGCCGAGCCTGGAAGGTACGACTTGAAGCTTATTTCAAGATACGGTGAGACTACCCTTCCATTGCAAATCGATGAGAAAGCTTACTTCAGATTAGTTGAGTTCAGCGTCTCAGGTAAGCCTAAACCCGGTGATAGAGGTGTGAGAATATCTTTCACTCTCAGGAATGAAGCTAGAGTTGATACGAGTGATACTGTAGTTGAAGTAATAACACCTTACCTGACGGGAACCACCTCACTTGCTCTAGGCGATATACCTGGGAGGAGTAATTCGTCGGCCGTGATCGAAGTAGATATTGACAAGCAAGCACCGTTAGAAGTCCCCTTAGATATCAGGGTGTCTTGGAAACAAGAGGGGAGGAGCTTATCACAAACAATAAAAACTACGCTAATGCTTCAGAAGGGAAATGAAATTGATACTCTAGGCGTTACAGCGATCTTAACTGCCGCTATACTCTTATTAGTGCTGATAATGGTAATTAAGAGAGGAAGGGTTAAT
>JAVQRZ010000166.1:0-2773 GCA_033582115.1 Candidatus Korarchaeum sp.
GATGTTGACAGCATCGCTATCGCCTGCATTCAAGATCAGTATGGAGTAGCCATATTTTCTGCACCCCTCTACCTGAGATGGGAAGCTCAGCTCTACCTCCAAGATAGGCGAGGGCGATGAGTTTAGAGATTCTATCCATGGAAGCAGGAGAAGTATCAACAAAATCGACCGAAGTTTGGGGTTAATGTATTACACCATGGGTGTATGAGGCATTACTGTATATAAATAGTTAACCTATGGTTCTCACTGGAGCGCTCGCATGACCTGAGCTACCGGCTACACTTCCGTTGAATGAAGGGCATAGGTGAACCTCCCAGTCCCTCATAGCTACGGAAGCAGTTCCTAAATGACTGATCGCATACTAAGAGTCCCTATCTATAGGTGGTGCCTACCGTTTTCGGAAGGCCGAACGGAGCGTCACTTCAACGCTTGATGCACGATGCATTGACGCGACTGCCCCTCGAGATCACTCCAGCTCGTGGCCCTCAGGGCGATGTTAGACGCGAGGAGAAGCGACTCGCTGACGAAAGCCCAACCTTCTATCGTTCTTCCCTTGGATTTACTGCTCTCCCGAGGTTCTCAAGTATGATCCAATCGATCATGATGCTCCATTCAGTGTTCAACCTGATTTCTCATGTCATCTTCCCCATCAACCTCGAAGTATTCCCGTTTCCTCGATAACCTCGTTCAGTTCCCCTCTCACTCGGCTCCCCCGATCTGGTGAGGTGATATCAGCTCATCGGTACGCTGATGGGGGATGCACTCAGCTCGATCTCACTCGGGATTCTCTCCTGAGGACACCTCCGAAACGGATCGAGTGATCATCTAGCTTCGCCTCAATGAAACTGAGGTGCGCTACCCTTATTATTTATCCCCCTTGGACTTCGATGGGTTGATTGTGCGTCATGACGGCCTGACTGATGATGAAATAGGGGTGGAGCTGGCTCAGGTCGGGGAGTCCACTCTAACTCATGGGGTAGAGAGGAAGCTGAAGGTTCTCTTCGACCCTAGTTGCATCGTGGAGAAGGGTATCCACCTAAACCTAGCTGCCTACAAGATACCCCGCTACATAGAGGAGTACATCGTATTGAAGAATTGCGTCGATCTGCCGCCTTCTGAGTGCTATAAGAAGGTTGTGGAGGTACTGATGGAGTTCAGGCCTGGACCCGAGGACAAGGACGTCGTCCTCAACAAGATAATGACTATAGGAGAACATTTAGTGCTCGATGAGTTCAAGGTAGTCACTGACATAAAGCACGAGGTCCACAGGCTCCAAGTACCTGCCCTTAACCTGAGGATGGCGATGGTGAAGCCTGAGATACTCAGAGAGCATGAGGAGCTCCTCAGGTGCGGTGTCTGGGGTATAGCGAGACTCACTCTCGATAGTGAGAGGACCTACGGTGATCTCAAGTCTGATCCCGTTCTCATGAAAGAATTCTATCCCTACGAGATCAGTAGATTCGATCTGGAGTCCTTCAGGGAGGTGAGAGGTCACTTCACCGACGAGGAGTGGATGTCGGTCATCATTCAGAGCTTAGGACTGAACCCAGCAATTTACGACGAGGAGCAGAAGATCCTCCTCCTGATGAGGTTGGTCCCTCTCGTGGAACCGAACATAAATATGATGGAGTTCGGCCCCAGAGCTACGGGTAAGACCTTCCTCTACAGGAACATCTCCCACAGGGTGAGGCTGATCTCCGGGGGGAAGGCAACTCCTGCCGACCTCTTCTACAATAAGTTGACGAAGACGGTAGGTTTGATAGGCCTGATGGATACGGTTGTGTTCGATGAGGTGAACTACCTCAGAATCGAAGGAGCTGAGGAGATGATGGGTAAACTTAAGGATTACATGGAGAGCGGTAACTACGAGAGGGGCAGTAAGCAGGTATCTAGTGACTGCTCCCTAGTCTTCATCGGCAACTCGGACCTCATACCTCACTCGGGTCGGGATCTCGACGACCTCCTCCCCAGGTTCGCGAGGGATCCGGCTCTCATGGACAGGATCCACGGGATGCTTCCAGGCTGGAAAATGCCCAAGATAAGCAAGTCCCAACAGCACATAGCCAGGGGAAAGGGTCTCTCTCTGGACCTCCTCGGCTACGTGTTCCACGAGATGAGGAAGATCGATGCTTCCACTTTAGCTATGAAGCTCGTTGACTTCGGCGAGAGCACCACTATAAGGGATGAGAGGGCCGTGATCAAACTCATCTCAGGGATGATAAAGTTGATCTACCCTGACCTCAAGGTGAGGGGGCGTGAGACCATGGAGAGGGTGGTGGAGCTCGCGACGGAGATGAGGATGATCGTCAGAGAATGGCTCAACTGGAAGCTACCCCACGAATACGCACGCGGGCTCGAGGTGAGGTTAAGGTGGCCCAAGGACTGGTCTTGATCCCGAGAAGTTATGGGGAAGTCGATGATCTGATCAGGAGGGAAGTCGTAGCTAAGGGAATAAACCAGTCAGAGATAAAGCTGAGGGCGAAGAGCGTCCTGGGGGACTTAGCTGTCCTTTTTGACTGGACTGTTGAGTACTATAACACGTCGGGTAGGAGGAGCTTCGCCGACTACGTGAGCAAGAGCGGGAAGAGCATCGTGATGGGCTCTTCTACCTCCTTAAGAGTGATCGACTTCAAACGGGCTGATTACTCCAGCTTAGTGCTGGAGAGAGACACCAAGGTCACTTTAAGGAGTGAGGTCGACAGGATCGAGGCCAGGAAGCATTTGATAACCGAGCTACGCAAGTCCCTTCGGGTGCCCAAGAGCGCCATCAGGG
>JAVQRZ010000167.1:0-3233 GCA_033582115.1 Candidatus Korarchaeum sp.
AGATGCATATCCAAGGGAGTAAGCTGATAGAGATAGTAATTGGAGGAAGTTCGGGAGGGTAGGGCATCACCGTATCGGACGCTGTAACAGTGAAGGCGATAGGGTGAGCTGCACGGAGGTTAGAGTAAGGTTAAGGGAAGCTAGCTAGTCTCGAGGAGCTGGTGATACTTCTCAAGATGAACGGGTTCCTCGTGGAGAGCTTCTCTAAGAGAGGACTGAAAGCTAAAATAATAATAACTTAACATTAAGAGAGCTATCTGCGAGAGCTAGCTTTGATCCTCAATATACAGGGCGGCATCTATTTTTAGCATGATCGAGGGGTCTACATAGATGGGGATTATTCATTCAGAGACCTCTTGATCGCTAATAGACCTTGATCTCCCCATAATGAAAGCATTATCCGTTATAGGCGATTCTGTTTACTCCTACTACCTCTTGAAAGCTCTCGATCCGTTGGATCAGCACCCCCGTAGGCCTTCTGGTCGCAGTTGTCCTCACTGCTAACAACCAGAGGAATCTGGAGCGCGATAAGGGGATTTAGGATTCTAGTGACCCTAATAGGGCTGAGTAACGGGTTCTTCTACTCCACTGAGTTCTCACTCCCGTAAGCGTTGGTAGTAGTGATTAGCTCCCTCAGAGTACTCCTCTTACCTCTCTCCTAACGTTGCTCACTCTATCCAGAGCCTACGAGCTCATGATAGCCCTCAACGGATCGATTCCTGATTTAACAGATCCCATGACGGCTACGCTAGTTCATCTTTGGTCCTCTAAATACTAGGAATCCTGTTCGGATCCCTCCTGGACCTTTAAGCAAACGGATCTGAAGGAGCATTCAACTCTTTTTTATATTTCAGCGTACCGCTAAGTGATCCCCCATGAGGAGCAAGATATGGGAAGTCTCTTCCTCTCTCGTCAGAGTCGCTTTAGGTATTGAAAAGGCTGACCTCGTCATCCTGAACTCTAAGTTCGTCAATGTGAACTCAGGGGAGGTGCTGGAGAACTGCGGCGTTGCTGTGAAGGGAGACAGAGTAGCTGCTATAGGCGATGTATCTCATACGATAGGCCCCTACACACAAGTGATAGACGCTCAAGGGATGTACTTAGCTCCCGGATTCCTAGATGCTCACGTGCACGTAGAGAGCAGTATGCTCTGCCTTACCAACTTCGCTAAGGTCGTGCTTCCGAGAGGTACCACTACGGTGTTCATAGATCCCCACGAGGTAGCTAACGTCTTAGGTGTAGAAGGCGTCAGGATCATGGTTGAGGAGTCAAGGGGATTACCACTCAAGGTCTTCATAACAGTGCCATCTTGCGTCCCTGCTAACCCTATGTTCGAGACGTCAGGGGCTCACTTAGGGGTTAAGGAGGTAGAGGAGATGCTCTCTTGGGATAACGTGATAGCTTTAGGGGAGATGATGAACTATCCCGGAGTCCTAGCTACAGATCCTGAGGTCTTTGGGAAGATAAACACAGCCCATAAGGCTGGGAAGGTAGTCGAAGGCCATGACGCTGGGCTCTTAGGCAGAGAACTCACAGCGTACGCTGCAGCAGGCATATCATCCTCTCACGAGATGACACGCAAGGTGGATGCTATTGAAAGGCTCAGGCTTGGGATGTACGCTTACATGAGGGAGGGATCAGCTTGGCTTGACGTTAAGGAGACTGTGAAGGCAATAACTGAAGCTAAGCTCGACTCTAGACACGCTTGCTTGGTTACTGACGATAGAGAGGTTGACTCCATACTGAAGCAGGGCCACATGGACCACGTAGTAAGGAGAGCGATAGAGGAAGGAGTCGATCCTATTAGAGCAATACAGATGGCGACCATAAACCCAGCGGAGCACTACGGCTTATCTAGGGAGATAGGGAGCGTAGCTCCGAGCAGGTTAGCTGACATCTTGCTGCTCAAGGACCTTACGAGAGTTGAGGTTGATACGGTGATAGCTGACGGTAAGGTAGTGGTTAGGAAGGGCAAGCTTACGGTTGACATGCGGCCTCCTAAGTACGATGAGAATTGCCTTAAGACCGTTAAGCTCCATAAGAGGATCGAACCTAGTGACTTCAAGTTGAAAGCTCCCGTAAGCGAGGGCAGAGTTAAGGTGAGGGTTATAGAGGCCTTCGAGGGGAGCGTGCTGACTAAGTGCGGCGTGGAGGAGCTTGGGGTGAGGGGAGGCGAAGTGCTCCCTGATGCTTCAAGGAGTATCTACAAGGCTGCAGTCATAGAGAGGCACAAAGCAAGCGGTAATATGGGATTAGGATTCGTCAAAGGGTTCGGATTCAAGTTGGGAGCTGTAGCGTCTACAGTAGCTCACGATAATCACAACTTGCTGGTCCTAGGTCTCAACGATAGAGACATGGCCCTAGCTGCTAACACCCTAGCTGAAGCAGGAGGAGGCATAGTCACCGTGGATCAAGGGGAAGTGATCTCTCTGATAAGACTCCCCCTAGCGGGGCTTATGTCAACTGACGAACCTGAGAGGGTAGCGGAGGAGCTTGAGAGAACTTACAGCATCTGGAGGGAGAGAGGGTGCGATTGGGTATCGCCTTTCATGACGATGTCCCTGCTCGCTCTCGACGTGCTCCCTGAACTGAGGATAACAGATAGGGGCTTGGTGGACACCACCCACTTCAAGTACGTCAGCCCTATATACGAGGAATAATGCTGCATGTCCCATCATGATGATGAAGTAGAGGGCCGTATTGCAGTATTGAGCATATAAGCAGAGCAAGATCGAACGATTTTTTGATTTGCTACATCCTCTTTATTGATCTTATGTTGGAGGTGAGGTCCATATTCCTCCTCTGGGCGATCTCACCCTAAATCTCACTCAAGTCAATGAGTAACGCTTGAATGAAGCTCATGTCGATGGTAGAGCGGAATTAAGGTACAGTGCTACCGTAATAATATGCTGCTAAGAGACAGTTGGTTTTCGACGTGTCAATAAACGTTACAAGGCATCGAGGACTCTGAGGCGGTCGTAAAAGCTATAAGGGCAGCCCTAAGGACAAGTCGATGATGCTTTCTCACATAAACCCGGAGATCCGCGCGAGGCCTTGACCCTCTAGATTCCCAGTTAATGGGTCCAAGAGGTACTTAAGTGCTGCCCCAATTTCAGATAGGACGTTCATCCTAGAGGATACCGTTGAGAAAGCGTTCAACCGGATGAGGGAGATCTTCAGGGGATTGATCGAAGGGCAAGGTACGGGAGGATAAGCTCGAGGGGGCTTAATGA
>JAVQRZ010000168.1:0-7876 GCA_033582115.1 Candidatus Korarchaeum sp.
ACAGCATCTATCTTCGAGAGCAGGGGGCGAGAGGTGATGTTCCTCCAAGCTGACTCCAGGCTAGCCGTACTGTCCTCATCGTACCCATACTTCGGGACTCGTTCCTGTCCGCCGTAGGTGTATCTCACTGTATGTACGAACATGAACTCCGGGTTTTGCTCCAGGACCCACTCGAGGTCCGCGGTGGCATAATAACTCTTTCCCAACCACTCGGGGTGGTTCATAGCGACGGGTCTACCGCCCGCTAGGATGCACATCTGAGATAGGGTGTCCCTGAACGTGTAGATCCTTATCGATTTCTTCTCTGGGTCCTCGAGGTACTCCACCATCCCTGTCATCAGGACGCGAGGTCTCTTCTCCTCGGGAACGGAACTCACTCTACCCTTGATCGATTCCATCAGGTTCAGTAACCAGTCCAGGTACTCCCTGGCTCTATCGACCTTACCTAAGATATACCCTGCCTTCATGATACCTTGAATGAACCTGGATCTGTTCACATCAGTCACATCCGGCCAGTAAAGGCCTAAGAAGACCACATCGACGTTAGGAAGCTTCTCTCTCTTCTCGGCTACATCGAAGGAGAAGGTCAGGAGCATGTCCAGGTCCAGTTTGGAGACCATCTCGTAGTCCGGCTTATACATGTTGCCTAGGTTAACGATATCATTAGCCCTATCAGGGAAGTAGAACTGACGGAGCTTGTAAGGAGCGAAATCAACGGCTACTATCTTGTCAGAAGCCCCTAAAATGAGGAGAAGTTCCGTGTTGCTCAGATACTCTACACCTATCCTCTTGACGGGAAGTCTCACTCTCACCGGATCCCCGTTACCATCCAGGATCCAGATGTAGGAGGCGTTACCTCTAATCAGGGCCTTGACCTGCTTCAAGTCCTCTTCGTCTATCTTACCATCTCTATTAGCGTCAGCAAACTTCGTCGCATTCTTCTCGCCCTTCATGATTCCCTCCAAGAACCTCAGGTCCTCTTCATCGACGAGTTCGTCCATGTTGGAGTTTCCGAAGACCTCCAGGGAGAATCTCGGAGGTCTCTTAACGGTCGTAATCGTAGTGGTCTCTTTCTGAGCCTCGGATCGAGGCGATTCGGTCGTTTTGGCTGTTGGAGAGTAAATTTGGGTGACAGCGATTATCGAGATCGCCAGGAGAATGATCAGGCCCAAGGCTCCTACTATCGCTTTGCGACCCATAGGGACCACCGCTTAGTATTACTAAAGTCGAGTTTTGGTAATACTTATAAACTTTGAACTCCGTGAGGCACCCGAGGGATCGGGCTTGCTGGTAGTTAGGGACCTGAGGTTCAGTTACGGGGATCGTCAGGCGCTTAAGGGGATCTCCTTGGAGCTCAAGGAGTCTGAGGTCCTCTGCTTGACTGGTCCCAACGGTTCTGGAAAGAGCACGCTGCTCAAGTGCATCAACAGAGTGCTGAACCCGAATCGCGGGGAGATACTCTTCAGGGGCAAGGATCTTGGAAGCATGAGAAGAAACGAAATCGCGAAGATCTTCAGCTATGTGCCTCAGGAGACTTCAACAAGCTTCAACTCGGTCAGGGTGATCGAGGTTGTTCTGATGGGACGCAAGCCTCACGTCACGTGGTACCCCTCGAGGAGGGACCTGGAAGTGGCTTGGAAGTCCTTGAGAATCATCGGGCTCGAGCATCTGGCCATGAGAAGATTCAGTGAGTTGAGCGGAGGGGAGAAGCAGAGGGTCTTGCTGGCTAGAGCTCTGGCTCAGGAGGCGAGCGTGTTACTGCTTGATGAACCCACGGCCAACTTGGACCTGAAGCATCAGGTGAGGGTGATGAGTCTGTTGAGGGACTTGACCAGATCCAGAGGGATCTCAGCTCTTATAGCGATACACGATCTGAACTTAGCTTCCATGTACTGCGATAGAATGATCCTACTGAAGGATGGGTCTCAGTTCGCTTCAGGTCATCCGGAATCCGTTCTGACGAGTGAGAACATCAGGGAAGTCTATGGTGTGGACGTGATCGTTAGCAGAGACCTCGGAAGACCCTACGTGATCCTGATGGGCAATGGAAGCGCAGCCGCTCCTAGGGTATCGTCTTCCGTCTCAGAGAGATCACTTGCGCTCTAGGCCTCTATGTACCATCTCACGGTCCTCTCCAGACCCTTCTTAAGACTTGTCCTTGGTTCCCAACCGATCGATACCTTAGCTGCCTCATAGGAGGCTCGGCTTCTCCTCACGTCCCCTTTCCTCGGGGATTCGTACTTGATATCGTGAGCGGTGACTCCAATCACCTCACAGAGTAGGCTTAGTAGCTCCTTGATCGATGTCTCTACCCCGGTGCCTATGTTAAACATGCCCTTAGCTCCGGATAGGAGAGCCCTGACGTTGGCCTCAGCCACGTCCTCAACGTAGACGAAGTCTCTCGTCTGGCTACCATCACCGAATATCCTCACGGTCCCTCCACTCAGGAGGGCAGTTATGAATCTGTGGATGACACCTGAATAGGGCCCACTCCTCATCCTGGGACCGTAGACGTTGAAGTATCTCAAGGAGATGACCTCAATTCCGTAATCTTGCATGTACCTCATCGCTAGCTGTTCTCCCATCAGCTTGCTCAGGCCATATATGTTGGAGGGGTTCGTCGGATGGTCCTCGTCTATCGGCAACTTCACTGGCTCACCGTAGACAGCAACACTAGAAGCGTAAACGAACCTCCTAGTATCTAGCTTCCTCGCCATCTCCAGGACGTTCAGGGTACCGATTACATTCGTCTCAAGGGTAAGCTTAGGGTTTGAGTAAGCTTCATCCAAACTCACTATGGCTGCTAGGTGTACCACCCCAAGGAGATCTCTCGGATCTAGCTTCAGATCGTTCAGCGCCCTTATGTCGGAGTTCAGCACTCTGACCCTCCCTGAGCTCTTCAGGTTCTTGTGGGAACCGCTGTGAAAGTTATCCACCACTATTACCTCCACCTCGGGGATCCTGAGGAGCTCCTCAACGGTATGACTCCCTATGAAGCCAGCGCCTCCCGTCACTACTACTGCCGGCATTCTTCTCCCTCAGCTTTAATTTCAGAATGGGGTTTTAAGCTGGTAGATAAAAACTATCATCCGATGAAGCTAATTTTTTCATGCTTGTAGAGTTAAAGGGTAATGCTGGGAGAAGCGGAACCACTTTGACGGGTAGCTTATCGACTCTTTAGGGGGTGTTTTGAAGAGATCCTATAACTTGCCCTGCTTTTCATTAAAAGTAACTAGCTCTGAGTCTCAGCATTCAAGACCAAAGACCGTTCCGCAAGAAGGAAGACCATTCTTGAACCTGCTGCTCTTAGCTTCAAGAGTGGCTAACTGAAACGCATAAAAGTTAGCTCATATTCATCTAAGGGATATGATAGTAGTCACTGGAGGAGCGGGCTTCATAGGTAGCAATTTAGTGGTGGAACTGCTGAGGAGAGGTCACGAGGTCACCTTCATAGATAACTTCTCCACAGGGTCCAGGGAGGTAGCTAGGAAGCTCGAGGTGATGGGAGCTAACTTACTGGAGGGTAGCTCCTCCAGGGTCACTGAGCTAGGTAGCGTTGATGCGATACTCCACTTAGGCATACCCTCCTCGAGTCCTATGTACAGAGAGGACCCGAGTCTAGTGGGCTCAGCCTTGAGTGAGTTCGTGAGTCTGATCGAGTACGCTAGGAGGAGGGGGGTTAAGCTCATCTACGCCTCAACGTCATCTATCTACAATGGCAACGAACCTCCCCACAGAGAGGACATGCCCGTTCGACCTACTGATCTCTACACGGAAGCGAGGTACTTCATGGAGAGAATTGCAAACGTTTACCAAAGCCTTTATGGAGTTAAATCGATAGGGCTAAGGCTTTTCAGTGTTTACGGGCCTAACGAGAAGCCGAAGGGGAAGTATGCAAATGTATTATCTCAGATGATATGGGCAGGGCTCGAGGGAAGAAGTTTCGTGATCTTCGGTGACGGAAGTCAGACAAGGGACTTCATACATGTTAGGGACGTAGTTAAAGCGTTCATAAAGGCTATAGAGAGTGATGTTCATGGGATCTTCAACGTGGGAACGGGGAAGGAGACTAGCTTCAAGGAACTATTCTCACTGATAGAGGAGAGGCTGCCGTTGAGCTTGGAGTTCAAGAGTAACCCTATAAGGAACTACGTCCTCAGGACGTGCGCTGACACCTCACTAGCTGAGGAGATGCTTGGCTTCAAGGCTGAAATAGATCTTAAGCGTGGGATTGAGGAGCTAATAGAAGCTTATAGGAGGACCGATATCGTATTCGGCGTATGAGAATCCTAGAAGCCTGATTATCTTCACGAAAGCTCTAATATCGATGCGTTCAAGCGTTGAGGAGCTTGTTATACTGAAGGGTCAAACTGCTTGAGCAAGAGATTTCGCCTGAAGCTTGAGCGTTCGCTTAATTACCTAAGGACACGTAGAGGCCTCTCCATGAGAACTCTCAGCCAGCGACCAGTTTTGCTCTTCCGATGTTCCCCTCAAGATGTCACACTAAGCAAACATAACTCTCTGACAGCCTCACCCCTCACGACATTTCCGAAGATGTAAATAATAGCATCCGGCAAGATCGATCTCACAAAGGGTATAGCTTGAAGGTGTACTAACTTCTCCTCCAGTAAACAGCTTCGAAGGTATCGCTAGGGAGGAAGATAATCTTCCTACGCTTCTTATGCTTCTCCCTGTACTCCTTCTTGCACCTCCTGCTGCAGAACACTCTCCCCCTCCACTCGAACCCCTTGCCCCTAACTACCTTGCCACAGTTAACACACCTCCTAAGCTTGAGCTTAGCGATGATCTTAGAGCGCATCTCAACAATAGAACCCTTCATTAGTAATAAAGATGCTCACTATTTGAGAGGACGCTAAGGGTTGCTCGGAATTATCTTAACTGCAGTCGCTTTGACTGAGATTACGAACTCCTTCCCCTTGGAGATCCCGAAGTCCTCTACTACCTGCTTAGTTACGGAGGAGCGTAGAAGTAAGTTACCTACCCTAAAGCTCACTAAGTAGACAGGAGGCCTGTACTCAAGACTCTCCACAGTAGCCCTGAGAACGTTTCTAGCGCTCACTCTACCTACGTCGCTAGGGTGGTGCACGTAAACGTCCTCAGGCCTTATGAGGATTAGCGCCTCCCCTTCCGCCTCGTAAGCTGACTTGAGCTCCAAGCCCCCTAACCTAATGGAAGTAAGTTGCCCCTCTCTCCTAGCCACGCCCTTGAGGAGGTTCTCGTAACCCAGTACGTCAGCGACCCTTTTGTCGCTCAGGTCCTCGAACAGTTCCTCAAGCTTACCGACTTTTAGCAAGCGTCCCTCTGACATGACAGCTACCCTGTCCCCTAAGTAACTAGCCTCGAGGATATCGTGAGTGACGTGAACAGCTGTGAATCGAAGCCTCTCGTGAAGCTTCCTTATGAAGACTTGCAGCTCCTCCCTCATCGCTCTATGTAGGGCTGAAAGAGGCTCGTCTAAGAGTAGAGCCTTCGGGCTCACAATCAAGCCCCTAGCGAGAGCTACCCTTTGCTTCTCCCCTCCGCTCAACGTGGCTGGTTTCTTGCTTAACAAGTGGGATATCCCCATGATCTCAGTGATCTCCTCGACCCTCTTCCTCAATTCAACCCCACTGAGACCTCTCACCCTCAAGCCGAAGGCTATGTTATCGAGGACGCTCATGTGGGGGAACAGGGCGTAGTCCTGAGGGACGTAACTGAAACCTCTGAGCTCAGGAGGGACATCGGTCACGTCCCTACCGTCCACTATTACCCTCCCACTGATGGGCTTCACTACTCCGAGCATGCACTGAAGCAACAAAGTCTTCCCAGCTCCTGAGGGCCCCATGACGACTAAGTACTCCCCCTCACCTACCTCCAAGTCGAGTCCATTGATCTCGAAGTCCTCTAACTTAACCCTCAACCCCTTAACTTCTATCATCCTACTTCCTCCCTGAGAGGCGTTTCAGTAGGATGAAACAGGCCATACTTATCGCCAGCAGGGGTAGAGCTGTAGCCTTAGCTGCTTCAAGCCCATAGGTCCAGAACCGATCCATTATGAGGACGTTTATCGACTTGGGATAGTAGGCTACTATCAATATAGCCCCTACCTCACTGATCCCCCTGGCCCAAGACATTAACGATGCTGTGACAACAGACCTAGAGGCTAGAGGGAGCGTTACGCTCGAGAAGGCCCTCCATTCGCTCGCTCCCAAGCTTCTAGCGACATGTTCTAAGCTCTGATCCACTGAGAGAAAACCATCTACTAGGGTATCTACCATCAAGGGGGCTGACACGAAGCACATGACAGCTACGATCCCCCAGAAGGAGTCCTCCACGAAGATGCCTACTTCAGCGATGAGGGAGCCCAGTGGAGCTCTGGAGTTGTAAGCTCCCAGTATAGCTATACCAGCGACACCGTGCGGTATGACGAGCGGGAGGTCTAGGAGGGACCTCACTAGATCCCTGCCGGCGAAACCCTTCCTAGCGATGACGTAGGAGATAGGGATGCCAGAGAGGAGCAGTATGAGCGTGGACATCGATGAAGCCGCTAGGGCTACGCAGAGAGCGTTGAGAGCGTCCTCACTCAACCCGTACCTCATCAAGTCGTTAAGAGATATTCCAGTGAATAGAGAGATGAGGGGGATGAGTAGGAAAAGTATCAGGAGGGAGCCGATCACCGAGAAGCTGAGAATTAAGGAGGACCATCGCATCAACCCCTCACCTCAACCAAGCTCCTTAGCTCAACTGGTACGTTGCCAACCCCTATAGGAGGTCTCAGCGGTTGTTGGTTCTGCTCCTCGAACATCTTCAGGCCTTCCGTCAGTAGGAACTTCAGGAAATCGATAGCTACGTTCTTGTCCTCAGAAGACCTTGGGATCGTGAGGGCATAAGCTATAACGTCACCCCTAATGACTTGCTCATCCTCCCTCCCAGCGTATAGGTGAACCGCAGCTTGAGAGTAAAGAGAGGATAGCTCGGGGGAGGAGAAACTTATCTCAGGAGGGAGCTCAACGTACCTAAAGTTGTGTTGGATAGCAACGCTCTTATACTCGAAAGCGTAATCTAAAACACCTAAATCTAGTAGTGAGAGGAGTTCGACGCTTTTAGGCCTCATCAAAACTTTTCCAGATCCCTTTACTGGATCTGGGACCCATGCCTCAGTTCCCTCGACCCTTAAGTTCGTCCCTTCAACTAAGAGGGAGTTTAAGGGTGCTCCGTATAGCTCGCTAGCTAATAAGAGGGCCATTACAGCCCTATAACCGCATGGGTCTCTGTTGGGATCAGAAAAACCGAGTCTAACGTCTTCCCTCATTAGGATATAGTACCAGTTGCTCTCGTTCACCTCGCTAGCGTACTTGCTCCGATCAGTGTAAGCTAGGACGAGTTGATTCGTCGCGAAGATCACGTACCAGTCAGCGTACTCTGGGAACATCATGCTCCTTATCAAGTGGTGATCGGCTGATATCACTATATCAGCCTTCTTACCCAGCTCAGTTACCTTCCTAATAGCTTCAACGCTTCCACTAGCTTCTAGTCGCACCTCTACGTTAGGGTTCCCTCTCTCGTAAGCTTTAACTATCTCTTCTAGAGGTGCCGTGAGGGAGCCGGCGTGTAACACACTCAAGATAGCTCTTTTAGGTGTCTCCTGACCTCCCTCGTTGATCACTGTACTCCTAACACTCTCTCCCGATCTCCCGAGCGATGCGTACATGAGCACTGCAACTGCTAAAATGAACAGTAGTGAGATTATGAGCTTCCTCATAGAGCCCCAGTTACAATTGAAGATAGTTAAGATTTAAAACATCACTAACTCAACGAAGTTCTCCACCTGAGGTCCCTAAAAAAGGGAAGAGGTCACTCGCTGAATATTATCTTC
>JAVQRZ010000169.1:0-19492 GCA_033582115.1 Candidatus Korarchaeum sp.
AAACGAGCTTTATAAGAGATACCGCGAACATCCAGAACTGTTCGGCGTGGAATCGGACTGGCAATACTCCACGGAGACCGGAGGTATAGCTACCGCGAAAGAAACGTATCCTTTCCACCCGAAATACGTAGAAGTACTACAAGAATTCGTAACGAGAAACAAAGACCTTCAAAAAACGAGAGATGCCATAAGGATAACACGAAAAGTTGTGAGAAGACTGTTACTCCTGAAGAAGGATGCGAGCTTCATAATGCCATGGCACATAGACCTAAGAGACAACGACATAAGGACAAGGGTCCTAACGGAAAGCCGCAGAGAGTTCAGAGACGTGGTCTCCAGAGATATTGTCTCGGAGGAAGGACGCCTAGGCTCAGTAGTAGAGTGTTCAAAAAGCGAACTAGCTTACAAGATCGCGACCGCAGTCCTCCTAAGGACCTACACTTACGAAACCTTCAATGAGCCCCTGAAGGTTTTCCCAGACACAAAAGAAGTAGCTCTCATGGTTTATGACCCTGAAACTTTCGCAACAGAAGACCTCACGCCTCTAGACATAAAAGATACGTTATCGGAAATGGAGAGCAGACTACCGCACTTCGCATCAGAAAACGGACGCTACTGGTTCACCCCGTACCCATCTGTAATAGAGTACGTAGAAAGGAAAGCCGAGGAAAAACTGCGTGAGCCCAGAATAGAGCTCTACAAAACCATAACGGATCACGCGAGAAACATACTCATAAGAAAGGAGAAAAAGGGCACAGAAGAACGAGGTGAGATATTCGACGAGAAAGACACTGTAGTAATAGGTTACGGATATCCACTTGGAGAGATCACGATAAAAGATGTACCGCAGCCGCTATTAGTGGTTTTAGTTAAACCCGAAGTGAACGAGGAGGAAGTGAGGAACATAATCCTGATGAAGGGGAGTGAAGGCCGAAGGACCTTTAGAAACACGGTAGTTGTAGTATGCCCACATCAAAGAGCCGACTTCAAGACCCTCCTATCCTTCGCTGCACGGATAAAATCAGCAGAAGAGGTCATGGGCAGTTTAACTGAATACTACACAGACAAAAACATAAGAAACCTTCAAGAAAAGAAACTAAAGGACTACATACAAGACAATACGAGGTCACTGAACGAGCATCTCCTCTCGGTATTGACTAGAATCGCCTACCCAGTGAAAGAAAAAGAGCAGGGAAGAGACGAAGTAAAGTGGACAACCACATCTGCAGCCTTAGCAATAATCCCACAAGTCGAAGCTGGACTGAAAAACCCCGCCACGGGCCCGAAGCTGAGAACAACCATAAGCTTCAAAGACCTAGTGGAATTCCTGAAAACGAACCAAAACTGGGATCTAATCGAGGGAACAGAGAGGTACACGTTCAAAAGCATCCTAGACACATTTTACACGGTGACATCCGCACCTCTCACCACCCGTCATGCTATCGAACAAGCGATCAAGGGAGGCTTAGAGAACTTAGATATCGGAATACTAATGGATGGAAAACTCCACTGGAAACAAATAGGCTCTCAACAAGGTGCTGAAATTCCCTCAAAAATTAAAGATGAAGCGGAGATCCTTCCGTACAAAATCGCTGCTGTAAACCTAAAAGAGAACCTGTTGGCGGAAAGCGAGTTGAGAAAAATAGGAGGAGAAACCCGTGAAGTATGGTACGAAGTGGAGATTCAGAACAGAAGGATGAGGCTTGAGGATCTCATTCAACTGAAGGATTGGGAAAAAATATTAAAAATCGGTACAATAATCAGAAATGAAAGAACATACAAGAAAGGTTTCGTGATGACTTTAAAACCAAGCTCACTAACGATAAAAGCAGGTGAAGGAGTCAAGGTCAGAGCTTCAATAACACCAATAGACTCCTACGACCTTCTAATAAGCATAGAAACTGAAAAAGGGGTAGTAACACCAACTGAAGGTAAGGCACCTTTCGAAGCGACATGGGACTTAGGAAGCATCGAGGAAATAGGGGAACATAAATTCCATATCAAGGCTGTAGGTGAAGATGGAACAGAATTCAAATCTACCCTGACCGTCAAGGTGGAAAGCCTCGAGGAAGAGATCGATGTTGAAAGGCTTGATTCAGCATATGAAGGAGGGAAACTGATCCAAATAACACCCAAGAGCCTCACCGCATTACAAACGGCTATTAAAATACTCTCTGATCTTAATCAAGAAGCCACGGTCCCACAACTAACCTTAAAGTTTGGGGAAAACATAACATTTTCATGCAAGGAGATAGACTCTAAACTTGCAGGTTACTTCGCTCAGAAATTCAGAGAGATTGAAATGGCTCTTAACCTAAAAGAAGCAAAATTGATAGGAACATTAAAGCTTAAGCAACCGATGACCCTTGATAGCTCAAAAATATCAACCTTCGCACGATTATCGGAAGAAGCTCTGTTTAGAATTTGGGTGAGGAAGGAGTGAAACCTCAAACTTTAAATCAAGAAATATTGGAAACTAGGTACTTAATTAAACTATCCAGGAACACAGCAAAATTCATATGGGGTTCGACTCCCCAAACACCATTGAAAAGCTCAATTGACCTAGAAGTGAGGATAGACCCGAAAGAACTTTTAATACTCGCGAAAAAGTTCAAAACACCAGTTGGGAAGAACGAAATACTCGTTCAGAACCTTGAAGTATACAATAGGCTACTGATTTACGCTTGTGTCAGACCGTCCCTCAGAGGAGACAGAAACATACAGAAACTTGAGGAACAGATATTGGGCATGACAAGTTGGGACGCACATTATTGGGCGTCGGCCTTCAGGGAGTTATGGTGGAAACATGGAAAACGCATAGAACTTCAAATATCATCAAGGCGTTTAAACTCTTTTTTGAAATAAGGTAGGTGAGTATGCAATTAAAGACAGATATAAGTACTCTCGTAACAAACGTACTGAACCATCTGAGTTATCATCCATTATTTTCACCATATTTGAGAACTTCACGTGAGAACCCGCCCCGATACTACTTGCATCAATGTGAGGTCATCGCTAGATTAGCTTTAAGGAGACCCATTAGAGTATTGATTGGAGACGAAATAGGATTAGGAAAGACCATAACAGCCCTATCGATAGCCAAATATCTGGAAAACATGGGAAGAGCAAGAAGAACCTTAATAATCGTTCCCAGAGTCTTGGTCTCACAATGGCGGAAAGAACTCATACGAATGGGGATCCCAACACCAAAAATAAGGCACTTAGAAGGGGAAAACATCGAACTTTACAGAACGCAAGGCTTCCCCGAAGGTTATTATATCGCTTCAATGGATCTCATCAAGAGGGAGAAGAGGATCTCCCGAATAGAGGATGTGGAATGGGACCTCATCATAGTGGATGAAGTTCACAAGTTCGGTTATAAAACGGAAAGATTTGAGAAAATTGGAAAAAAGCTTATTGAGGAAAAACCCTTGCGAAATTTGATATTTTTATCCGCTACCCCCCATAGAGGTAACCCTAGAGATTACATAAAACGCCTGCAGTTACTCGACCCCTACCTCACTAAGAATTGGAGGAATCTCGATAAAAGAATTTTCTATGAAGTCACTCATGGCTCAATAATGTTCAGAAGAACTAAGGAAGATGTAAACACTATTTATGAAGAGAAGAAGGTCTTCCCCAACGCTAAGTTTTATGCCGGCCTCATATTAGGGAGAGAGGATGAAAAAAAGTTCGTAGAAGAACTCGTGTCCTTCCTGAGATCGAAGCTAAGAGAACTCGCGTATGAAAAGAGCCTGATAAGCGAGAGAGTGATCCCCCTCTTAGTGATCTTGATATTCAAGAGGGCGACATCGAGCCCCTATTCAGCATTCACGACGCTCCAAAGGTTGTTGCTCAAAAGGATTGAAGAGGATTTCCCTGAGGAACTGGTGGCAAGTGTTGAAAGTTTCCTCGGAGCTGGGTACGAAGATTTCGAATACGAAAGGGACCCGGAGGAAATATTCAACGATTTTCTCGAGAGAGCTTCCTCTATTCTAGATGATAGTGACGTGAGGAAGGTAGAGGAACTCAAGGGTATGGCTCAATCAATAATGGAAAGAGGAGACACAAAACTTAATGCTACTATCTCTCTTCTTGAAGATATTCTAGAAAAAACTGACTATAAAGTCATAATATTTACTGAATATAAGGACACGTTGGATTACGTAGTCAGAAAGTTGAAGAGTTATCATCCGGAATGGAGCCAAAGTATATTAAGTTTAAGCTCAAAAGAAGCAGGAGATGAAAAACTTTTCAATGAGATTCGGGATTCCTTTGAAAGAGATCCTAAATCAAGGATCCTTGTGGCAACTGATGTCATTGCTGAGGGGGTGAACTTACAGGTAGCTAACGTAGTGATAAACTATGAGATCCCGTGGAGCCTGATTAAGCTTGAACAGAGAATTGGCAGAGTTTGGAGACTCGGTCAGAGTAGAGAAGTCGAGGCCTATACTCTATTCATGTGCGGTAATGCAGCGGATGAGGCAGCTTTAAACTTCATGTACAAGAGGTTACTAAATCTGAAGAGAGCGGATCTTCAACCTAGGCCTGTAATAGGACAGGAAGTCCTCTACTATGCTGAAGCAAAGGATATTACGGAGCTTCCTCCTTCAGTAGCGTTAACAAGGAGAGAGAGAATTAAGAGGTTCGTTAAGGTGACGGAAGCTAAGTACATAAGGACGTACCTTGAAAGGGATGAGGTGGGCTTACAAGAGCTTGTTAACTCAATTATAGCAGCTAAGAAAGAAATAGAAGGAGAAATTTCATCAAAAGGGGTTCTATACAAGCCCCGCTCAAGAAGGGAGGTGGAAGAAGCAGTTAAGCTCATTGGCTTCGAAAGTCACGACGAGGTTCTCGGGAAGCTGAAGGAGGTCCTTAAGGCATCAGCGTCAATATATGGATATGATGTCCTTGAGGAGGGCGAAACCATAAAAATCTTGAGGCCAATGGAGATGCCGACTTACATAAATACATTAGATGACTTCTTCGCCGTCCTCGTTGGAGAGCCTTCGGATGGGCCGATCTGCTTGGTAGCTCGAGGGGATGCTGAAGCAATGATTGGTTTAATACCGATATCGATTAGAGATCGAAGAGATAAAGCCCTCTTATACAAAGAACTGATTGGCGTCGATCTAGTTAGCGGAAAGATTCACAGAGGGTCATCGCTCATGACCCTGATCTCAAAGGCTATCGCTAATCGCGTAGGTGTTGAGGAGTTCGGCGACAGATCCGAGGATATGCCTATCGAAATTTACGCTATTATTATTGATGAAATGAAGAGCTTAGGTGAAATTCTCAATGTTATGAGGGATTACAAATCTCGACTTGAAGATCTCGGATTGAGAGATCATGAGGAGACTTGGACTGGACCCTCAGATATAGAGGTAGCTATCTCCGAAGCTATCGGATACCTTCATTTCGTAAAGCTAAGCACAAGACCTCCTGAAACCGTACCTGAGGACATCAAGGAGGAGATAGAGAGACAAGCTGTCGACATAGTCTTGGAGATCGAAAGGGCTGAGGGACGTTCAGCTTGCACCGTGCCTGAAACAGAGCACTACGACGTAATAAGCATAGACCCGACCACAGGGGGGGTTAGGCTGATAGAAGTGAAGGGACATAAAGGTCTTGAAGTCTACGCCGAACTAACGGAGGGCGAAGCGAATCTCGCGAATAAAGAGAAAGAGCGTTATTGGCTCTACATAGTTTACGATATAGGAAGCGGGCATCCGAAAGTGTTAAGATTTCATAACCCCTTGGAGACGATGAACATACAACTCATTGAGAGAAGGGAGAGAAGATACGTCTTGCGACCGAGAACTGAGGCTGATTAAATCGAATGCAACTTCACTCTAAGAGTGATCCAAGCTCCTAGTCTGTGCTGAGAGTGGACTTAGCGTTGAGAAAATTTTTACCCTTCAGGTTCACCCTCCCTTGTGGTAGCTAATCAGGTCTTCGTCAAGACGACAGTGTACATGCTCCTAACCCTAGGGATCGGTTACGCTCTCAGGAAGGCGAAGCTACTCGGGGAGGATGAGGGAGCATTATCGAAGTACGTGATCTACGTAGCTATGCCTGCTTTAGTGTTGAGCAACCTATCTAGCGTGAACTTAGATTTGAAGCTCTTGAGAGTGTTACTAACTTACCTCCTCTCCATGGCCGTGATCTCATCGCTGATATACCTCGCTGGGAGAGTGATGGGGAGTGAGAGGAGCTCGATATACCTCTTCATCCTGACGGCTAACTTCAGCAACGCAGGCTTCTTCGGGATACCTTTCATCAGTATAACGTTCAGCGAACTGGAAGCCCTTCAACTCTCAATAATACTATGCATGGCAACCTTAATCCCCTCCTCAATTCTCTGCTTCCTTCTACTCGAGAGCCTAAGGGAAGGAGGTTCATTGGGGGGAGCGTTGATCAGGACCATGAGGAGCCCCTTGATGGCTTCAGTAGTAGCAGCTATCATCATCAACCTAACTGGTCTCAAGATCCCGAAAGAACTGGCTTTTGTTCTAGATTCCTTAGGGGCTACAGCATCACCTCTAGCTTTGGTTTCAGTAGGAACGTCCCTCACAATTTCAGGACCTATCTCAATCCGTGAGCAAGCAATACTGATCAACTTGAGAGCTTTCCTCTCCCCTATGATCTCCATGCTGATAGGCTTGCTAGCCGGTCTTTACTCTACGGAGTTGAGCGTACTCGTGCTGATGAGCGCTATGCCAGCAGCAGTGCTCCTAGGTGTCTTCAGCAACGAGTATGATTTTCACAGGAACGTGGTATCGTCTTTAATCACGATCTCTTCCTTAGCAGCTCCTCTCTACCTCAACATATGGCTCTACCTCTTGAAGCTTTTAGCCATCAGTCCCGCTTAGAGACCCTTGGGACGCAGACACTAGCCTCGGGCAGCACAGCGATACTCCCATTCACTGAGGAGAGAGCTTCATTTACTGCTTCCTGAACACTCCTGAAGGGCTCTATCCCTATCCTCCTGAGGACCTCGTCCTCCAGGCTAGTCACAGCTAATATCCTATAGTTCTCAAGGGCTTCTATAAGCTTCGCAGCCTTATGGTAGCCCAGCTTGTACTCCTCCCAGATCTTCCTCTTCACCCCCTCAATAGGCTCGCTAGTGAGAAGGTCGTAGAAGTTCCTAGGGCCTATACCGTCCCAACAAGGGGCTACGAGTATCACGATACCCCCCTTCTTCGTGACGAGCTTAGCCGCCTCTATTGCCTTCTGGGCTTGGTAGAGGTCTATCCCCATCTGCTTCGGTGCTACTGCTACTACTACCTCAGGCTCCTCAGGGAGCTTCACCGCGTAGTTCTCCTCAACCCTCCTTATTATAGCGTAGAAGGAATCGAACAGGTCACCTGACTCAGCTGCCCATACTTTGCCCTCACCGCTCACAGCTGTGTTAACTGAGAAGACGCTGATCTCATTAGCTACAGCTTTAGCTATCTCCTCAAGGTCCTCGTGCACAGGGTTCCCCTCCAGCCTCCCTAAAGCTGCCTCAGGGAGTAAGGCCAGCTTATGGTTCCTCTCTATCGTTTCATACATGCAGAGGCCGGGGGCTATCATCTTCCTCCCCCCGCTGTAACCAGCGAAGTAGTGAGGCTCAACTGAGCTTAATGTGATGAGTAGGTCATGCTCGAAAACCTCCTTGTTCACTAATATCGGGGTACCCCTGCTAGTAGTACCTAGATCGACGAAATCACTCTTCTTAGCATCGTGAGCTAATGTAACTCTCCTCAAAGAATCGTAGTGATGCCCTAATATCGAGCTCCTGTACTCCTCCTCTGTAGGCGCCCTGTGGGAGCCTGTAGCTACTATCACCTTGAGCTCAGCTTTAACGCGTTTTAAGATGTGATCGAGCAGCCTAGGGGTTGGTATGAGTCTTGTCGCGTCGTTAACAGAGATAAGAGCTTTCTTAGCATCTAGTTCCTCTAGCTTAGGCCCTACTGGATTCTCCAATGAACGCTCTAATATACTCCTCTCATCGAAGCCCTCAGGTTCCTCAACTCCGAAGGAACCGATGTACCTATCGTCGGGTAGCTCGAACCAGACCCTCTCGCTTCCGTAAAGGACGCTCACCTTCATATTAATCCCTATTAATAGGAGCGTAGCATTATAAGTTAACTCAGTCGCACGATATATGAGGAGGATCGATCTTCTCCTACAGTCCCGTGAGGGGGATCTATCCCCGATCTCCTTCGAGTTCGGTAAGCTCCTACTCGGAGGGTGGTCTGGAAGGAGCAAGGAGGAGGTCCTAGCTCATGTAGAGGAGCTCAAGAAACTAGGCGTACCCGAGCCGGAGAGAGTACCTTCATTCTTCCCTGTTAGCTGCAACTTAATTGACTCGAGCGTTCGAGTTCAAGTCATAGGGGACAGGACAAGCGGCGAGGTCGAGTACGTGCTCCTAGTGGAGGGAGGAGAGCCTAAGTACGTCACCGTGGGGAGTGATCACACAGATAGGGAAGTTGAGAGGTTGAGCGTCCACCTCTCGAAGCAGCTCTACCCTAAGGTGATACCTCCTCTCGTCTGGAGGTACGAAGAAGTTGAGGACCATTGGGACGAGCTGGTGCTGAGGATGTCAGTAGATGGGGTCCTCTCTCAGGAATCGAAGCTATCCTCACTTCTCCCTCCAGAGGATTTGCTCAAGCTCTCAGGAATAGCTGTTGAGAATGCTGTCGTCTTCTCAGGGTCTATAAGTTGGATCGGTGGTGCTTTGAGGTTCGGGAGGAGGTACAGCTTCTCGTTAACTGACCCTATTCTAGGGAGGAGAGTAGGTTACTCTTACGAAGTGGTAAGGATTTAAACTCAATAAGATAACCAATTAAGATCTTTATAAGAAAAAGTTATATTGTCTTCAGATTGAATACGCATATGAGCTCGAGCCCTGAGCACGTATGTGAGGGTATAGACAGGCTGTTGACTCTCGATATGAGTGGTAGGGGCGTTATATACAAGCTCTACAAAGCTGCTAGGGAGCTCACCAAGAGACCTTTAGTCCTCAACGCCGCTGAGGGGATACTCAGGGAGGTCAGTAAAGGGGATAGCGTGATCATAGTCACGGGGTTCAGGGTCCTCCCCAGCCAGGCCCAGGAGACGGACGGGCCCTTAGGGGCAGCTTCGATCGCGAGAGCTTTGGGCGATACGCTTGGAGCGAAGCCCGTCCTCATGATAGAGAGAGAATCCACGCATATGATGAGAGCAGCTCTCTCCTCCTTGGGGATGAGGGAGGCAGAGAGCTACGAAGAGCTCTTAAACTCACGGAACTCGTTCTTATTGAGGAGCTTCCCCTACAGCGTTGAGGAAGCTGAGGGTAAGGCTGAGGAAGCGATATCGAAGCTGAATCCCTCTATGGTGCTCGCTATAGAGAAGGTAGGAAGGGCGACTGACGGTAGGTATCATACCATGAGGGGCTTAGACGTCACCGATCTTCACATGAAGGTCGAACCTCTCTTCGAGAGGGCAGCGAGCTCAGGGATCCTCACCGTAGGGATAGGGGATGGAGGCAACGAGGTGGGTATGGGTAATATAAGGGAAGCAGTGGAGGACTACGTTCCCAACGGTAAGCTGATAGCAGCGGTGTCAAGGGTGGATACGCTCATCTGCTCAGCTGTGAGCAACTGGGGAGGGTACGGGCTCTCAGCAGCTTTAGCTTTACTCACAGGGAAAAATGAAGCTCTGCACACTCCTGAGGAGGAAGAACTCATGCTGAGAGCTGTAGTTGAAGCAGGGGCTGTGGACGGCGTTACTGGAAGAAGCGAGCTCTCTGTGGATAAGCTCCCCATGAAGATCCACGTAGCTATGATAAAAATGCTGGAAGGGTTCTTAGGGAAGTGATCAGGTGAGGTAGACCCTCACGTCCTCAACTACAGCTGAGGGAATGGGTAGGTCCTTCATCGTCACTAAACCAGGAGCTGCTTTTATCACCTTGGGTATCATGTTTATCGTTACAGCTACAGTACCTATATCGCCGTGGACACCACCTATCTTCTTCTCCTCAATCCTAGGGGTGCCCTCTACTATTACGGTATCATGCTCCTCCTCCACTAAAGCGTGAGATATGAACTCCAGGACTATAACGGGCTTTCCGTCCTTGATACCGTGAGCTATGCTCTTCAGACCCGCTACCTGCCCGGGCTTGACTGTAGTGTAGGTAGTAATCACCTCCCTGTCTGCGATCACGGGCTCAGGTGGGAACTCCTTTATATCATCCAGCTTCCAGCCTAAAGCAGCTGCTATCATAGCTATGGACTCAGTTAAGCCTACGTGCCCTGTTATCTTCTTCTCCCCTATCATCTTCCTGAACTCCTCAGGGGAGAGGCCGGTGCCTATCTTCTTCTGGTAAGGTATCCTCCTCTTCTTAGAGTCCATCATCCTTATCACCCTTACGCTCTCGACCTTAGTGCAAGCTCCCGTGAGCATTATCGGTAGGGCGTCCATCAAGTACCCCGGGTTGATACCTGTCCCTAGTACGGTGACCCCGTGTTGTTTGGCTAGCATATCTATCCTCGCTGATAGCTCAGGGTACCTGTAGTAAGGGTAGGAGAGCTCCTCACAGGTAGAGACGACGTTAACGCAATGCTTCACGCAAGCTTCTATCTGCGGGTAAACGTCAGGAAGGTAAGATTTCGTTGCTATAACCGCTACATCAGCTCTCAACTCATCCAGCAGCTTGTTCAGATCAGATACTACAGTGACCCCTAGCTTCCTGTCGAACCCTAGCACTTCACCTAGGTCCTTCCCCACGAGCTCGGGAGCTACGTCAACAGCTCCAACTATAGAGAAGCCCTTCTTCTCAAGGATGCCCTTAGCTATAGCTTGCCCTATAGGGCCCAGGCCCACCATGACGACTCTTACCTCGCTCATAGTAGCACCGCTCTCCTCAGCGGAGAAATTTAAAAAAGTTAATGTAAAAAAGATTTACGTAAATTTAGATTACTAACAACCTACCGTAACCCTCTATCTTGATATCAGATCCCGCTCTCCTGAGCATAGCCCAGAGAGTTGCTGTATTGCTGGAGAAGACGGGCTTACTCAACTCCCTCTCCAGATGAGCTATAGCTCCTATCGTCGGCAAGTTCGTGCAGCTTATGAAAATACCGTCAGCCCTTTTGTGATCTAGTTCCCTCACTAGGGATATCAGTCTATCCGTGCTCACCCTACCTATCTCCAAGTTGTCCTTGAGCTTCATAGCCTTGAGATCTAAGACCTCGAAACCGTTCCTCTCCAAGAAGTACACTTCCTTCTCATTTATCTCATCAATATAAGGCGTGACTACAGCTAAGCTCCTCAAGTTAAGCGTCCTCAAAGCCCTGAGGACTGCGCCTGAAGTAGCTACAGCAGGTCTCCCCGAGACCTCCTCTATCCTCCTCTCCAATATCTCATCGTGTCCGGGCCCTTTTATCAAGCTCCCGCTCGTACATCCGTAGCCTATCACATCGACTCCAGCGTCCTTAAGCTTGAGAGCTTCATACTCAGCCTCTCTCTCCATCTCTTCCAACCCCTCTACCGTTACCTCCTTCAACCTCATCCTAGCAGTGTGCACGGAGAAGCCCTTAGGTAGCATCTCCCTGAACTCTACCTCCATGATCGTGTTGGAGGAGGGGATCAGGATACCTAACCTCAAACGATCACCTCACACTAATGTTAAAAACTCCTGGTATAAATTTTCGTAAAAATAATGAATTATAAGCCGAGGTAAGCTCTCTTCACCTCAGGGTCCCCGATGAGCTCCTCGCTACTACCCGACTTCACTATCCTACCTGTCTCGAGGACGTAAGCCCTATCGCTGAAGATCAGGGCTTGCTTCACGTTCTGCTCAACTAAGAGCACAGTATACCCTTGGTCCTTCAGACCCCTTATCAGTCTGAAGAGCTCCGCTACTACCCTGGGAGCCAAGCCTAAGCTCATCTCATCTATCATCAGCATCTTAGGTCTCAACATCAAGCCCCTAGCTATAGCTAGCATCTGCTGCTCCCCTCCGCTCAGGGTCCTAGCTAGCTGATCCTTCCTCTCTCTCAAAACGGGGAAGAGGTTGAAGATGAGCTCGAGGGACTCATGGTACTTCTCCCTGGCCCTCTTCGTGTAAGCTGCAGCTTTTAGGTTCTCTATGACCTTCATATCGGGGAAGAGCCTCCTTCCCTCAGGTATGTGAGCTATGCCGAGCTCAACCCTCTTATGAGGTTCCATAAGCGTTATATCCTCACCAGAGAAGGAGATAGACCCTGCTTTCAGAGGTAGCACGCCTGAGATAGCTCTTAGCGTGGTTGTCTTACCCGCGCCATTGCTACCAACCAAGCAGGTTATCTCTCCTTCCTCAACGCTCAGGGAGATCCCCCAGAGCACTTGAGTCTCCCCATAAGCGACTTCAAGGCCCTTAACATCTAAGAGCGTCATAATACCACCCTAAATCTCGGCTCCGCCTAAGTAAGCCTCTACGACCTTGGGGTCATTAGCTACCTCCTCCTTAGGTCCATCAGCTATCTTCTCACCGTAGTGTAGGACCACTAGCCTATCGACTAGACCCATTATGAACTTCATGACGTGTTCTATAACTACCATCGTTATCCCATTGGCGTTGAGCCTCCTGAGGAGAGATATCATCTCCTCTATCTCCACCGGGTTCAACCCTGAAGCGACTTCATCTGAGCTTAGGCTCGAGGACTAAAGCTCTAGCTAGCTCTAATTTCTTCTTCTCAACTACATTAAGCGATCCAGCTAGCAGTTCTGACTTCTCAGTGAGTCCTACTATCTCCAAAGCTTTCTTAGACCTATCTAGAGCTTCATCTCTCTGCTTATGTCTCATGAAAGCTCCCGTCAAGACGTTATCGAATACAGGTAGGGTTCAGAGAGGGGCTTCACTATCTGGAAGGTCCTAGCTATCCCCAGAGGTGTTATCCTATAGGGAGGCCATCCCGTTATCTCCTTCCCCTCGAAGGTGACTTTACCTGCTTCAGGCTTGAGGAAACCTGTTATCACGTTGAGGAGGGTTGTCTTCCCAGCGCCGTTAGGACCTATGAGACCTACTATCTCCCCCTCTCTGACCTCCACGGTGACGTCCCTCAGGGCGACTAAGCCCCCAAATCTCTTAGTGACTCTTTCAACCTTCAGCAAGGCGCTCACCTCCCGTACGTGAGGTGCTTGAGGTAGCCCTTAGCTTCAAGCCATCCTACTATACCGCGAGGCATCCTGAGGGATATTAGGAAGAGTATTATACCAGCTACGAGGAAGTGGAGACCGAAGTACCTCGGGAAGGCTGTGACTATATTTGATCTGACGTACTCGAATATAGGGACGAAGACGAATGAGCCCACAATCGGTCCCCAGAAGGTGTACATCCCCCCTACCAACGAGGCTATGATAGGGTATATCGATACCAGGAGTATGTCGAAGACGCAGTAGGGATCGACGAACCTGAACCTAACGGTGTATATACCCCCAGCTATCCCCATGAAGAACGAACTCACTAGCATCGCCAATACCTTATACTTCAAGGGGTTCACTCCTAGGGACATAGCGGTCTCCTCATCCTCTCTTATAGCTTGAAGGTAGTAGCCCACGTCCCTCTTAACTAGGTACCTCATCAGGAGGACCTCGATCCCTAGGTAAGCTAGAGCGAGGTAGATGTAGTAGTAAGCTTCCGGGCGTACCTCAAGTAGTAGAACTCCTTCTCGGGTGGTACTATCGGGACCTGGAGGCCTGCAGCCCTCCCAGGGGCGAACTCTTGGAACAGGAGGAGAAATATAGTTACTAGGGCCAGAGTAGCTAGGGAGAACCAGTGGCTCCTCAACCTGAAGAGGAAGCTCAACCCTAAGCCTAGAAGAGCTGCCATAACTCCCCCTATGGGTATCCCTACCCAAGGGGTGACCTCGTAAGAGAGGAGGAGTATCATCGTAGTATAAGCGCCTACCCCGAAGAAGACAGCGTGCCCGAAGCTCACCTGACCGGCGTAACCAGCTAAGAAGTTCCAAGCCATAGCCATTATCGAGTACTGAACGCAGAAGTAGAGCGCAGCTGCAGCGAAGCCTAAATCGAGTACCATGAAGACAACTGGAAGTAACAAAAGTAGAACGATCACGATGGAGTACACCAAAGTTCTGCTTAAGCTCATACTCTCACCTTCCGAAGAGACCCTTGGGTTTGAACAGGATTATGAGGATGAAGACGATGAAAGCTGCTAGCGTCTTGAGAGAAGGGGAGATGAAGAGGGCACTGATAGTCTCGAGCAACCCTATGAGGACCCCTCCTAGGTAAGCCCCGAATATGCTCCCGAAACCACCTAGGACGACGCATATGAATGCTATCATGGTGAAGAAAGCCCCCATCTCAGGATAGATAGGGTAGAAGAGTGAGAGGAGCACACCCCCTATAGCTGATATACCCACTCCTATGCCGAAAGCGAGTCTGTACATCTGCTTTATGTTTATTCCGTGCAGCTGTGCTGCGAGCATATCCTGAGCGGTAGCTCTAAGTGCTGCTCCTAGGAAGGTCCTGCTCATGAACAAGTAGAGGGCGAAGGCTACTGCGAGTGAGACTATCAGAGCTATGAGTTGAGGTACCGAGAAGGACACACCTCCTGCCCTTATGAATAGATCCCTGTACGGCACCTCGATTATCCTAGTGTAAGGACCCATCACTACCTCCAAGCCGAACCTTATGATCAGAAGCAGCGAAAAAGTCACCGTTATCTGGCTTAGGACAGGGGCTTCGAGTATCGGCTCTACAGCGATCATCTGAGTGAGGACTCCCAGCAGGAAGACTATCGCGAATATGAGAGCTAGTGAGATAAGAGGATCTACCTTGAACGCTTCCAAGATGACAAATCCCATGAAAGCACCTAGAGCCATGTAGTCAGCTTGAGCGAAGTTTATGACGTTCATCACTCCCCAGATCAGAGCGAGGCCTACTGCTATGAGAGCGTATATGCTCCCTATCATGAGGCCGGAAACGACTGCCCCGATAAATGAACTCAAGTCTACCATAAGGAATCACCCAGCTTTTTACTAAAAATTAAAAATATTGTGAAGATCTTACCTCTTCTCCCAGGACGGGAACGGGAATATTATATCCATAGTAGCGACTTCCCTCGGATAGACAGTGTGGTACTTACCGTCAGTAGGACTCATCTGGACTATTATACCCCTAGCTAGGATGTTCTGCCCCTTACTATCGAACTTTATCCCAGCCCAAGGCATTATTATCCTCTCAGTAGGTACGTCCATCTTAGCTAAAGCGTCGCGTATAGCCTTCCTAAAAGCCTCTAAGTCAGTTGGGCTCGCTACCTTCGCAGCTTCCTCTATAGCCCAGTAGAGCACCCAAACTCCAGTGTAGTCCCTCGCTGAGTTCCCATTTAAGCTCACCCCGTGTTTCGAGAAGTACTCCTCGTTCACCTTCTTGAGCTCAGGCATCTTCTCGAGGAGGTCCCAGTTGAAGACCTCCCTGCTCATGAAGTAGTAGCCGTCCTTCCCTATCTGCTGGACGTAAGCAGGATCTATGAAACCAGCATCCTGCGCTAACGCGACCTTAGGAGCGAAGTTCTTAGCTTTCATCGTCCTAACCAGGAGTATCCCGTCGTTAGTGTAACTAGCGATTAGCAGAACATCCGGATTAGCAGCCTTCAACCTCTCAACCTCGCTGTCGAGCGAGGTCACTGTAGCTGCATGGTAGCTAACTTCAGCCACTATCTTGTAGCCAGCTGCTCCGAATAGTTCCTTCCAAGCCTTAGCTGTAGAAGCACCCCACTCAGTATCCTCATTTACTATCGCTACTGTCTTCAGACCTCCGTAAGTCCTGTTCAAGTAGTTTACGAATTCAACGTGCTGCTCAGCGAAAGTCCTGTCGTGAGCTGTAGTCCTGAAGAACCAAGTGTACCCTCTCTCAGTCAAACCAGGTGACGACGAGTCAGGGTTCAGGAACGGTACCTTGTAAGATTCAGCGACCTCGCTTGCTGTCTTAGTGACAGCGCTCTGGTAAGCTCCCATCAGAGCCACGACCTTCTCCTCCTTGATGAGCCTCTCAGCTTCAGCAGCACCTGTAGCAGGATCGCCAGCACTGTCACCCCAAACCACGACTAGTTTAGCACCTCCTAAGTTCTTTATACCTCCAGCAGCGTTTATCTTCTCGAGAGCGAACTCAGCTCCTCTCTTGAGATCAGCTCCGGTCTCAGCTAGCCTTCCGGATAGGGGTAGCACGATACCTATCTTCACCTCAGATACCACCGGTGCGGTTGGAGTTGGTGCTGGTGGTAGCATGAGGAGGGCAGCTCCTACTACTATCACTATAACTAGTATCAGGATTCCCAAAAGGGTACCCTTACTCAGGGCCATGGGTAGACCCTTCCTCCTCAGCGTAGCTTCACTTATAAAGTTTTCCCGTTAACAGTACGGTTAACAAAAAAGTAAAAACAATAAACTGAAAATTATTAACAAAACAATTGTGAATCATAATGATATTTCAAAAAATAGTGAGCTCTCGCAGGATGAGGAACATGAGCAGGACTTCCTACTTCCCTCGGTAGGATTGTCTAAAAATTTACTCTTCAGCGACTATCGAGAGCTCCTGATCCTTCTTAGTGAAAGTCAGTTGAGCAGCAGCTGCTATCATCAGCGAGACCAACCCCGTATACCTAGAGATGACCCCTACGTCCACGTTAATTGAGCTTATGCTGAACTCATACCTAACTGGATCGCTCAAGGAGTAGCTGAGTCCCGTTATATAAATCACCCTAGTGACGACCCCCCCTTCTGCTTTGACCAAGAGACCCGAAGGATCGTAAGTACCCTTGAAGTACTCGACTAAGTTGTCCACAGATACCTTTTGAGCTTTATTCCCTAAAGTGATGATATGCTCTGTCTTAACCTGCATGTTCTTGATTTCCACGGTCTTCATCGATTTTCCAGTATCGTAGAGGAGCTTAGCTGCTGCTAATCTATTCAACAGGATTCTAGTCTCTTGAAGGGCCATAGTACCCCTGTAGGACTCGAAGTCAGGCGGTTTGAAAGCAGCGTAGTCTACGTAAGGGATCCCGTTAAGTGTGTACTGCACAGTGGCTACAGTGATGTTACCTACCGTAGGTGCAACTATGACCGTATAAGCCCCTCCTACTATGAGCATTACCGTCAGTACGCTCAGCACGGTCTTAGAAAGGGAGCTAAGCCCTTTGGGATAAGCTGACGGGAGCATGAGGAAGGGAACGCGTGTAGCATGTGTTATTATCCTGAGTAAACTTATCCTCCTCTTGTTAGCCAGGAAGTACAGTAGAGCTACTCCCGCTAGGAAGCCTCCAGCGTGCGCGAAGACAGCGACACTACCTGCGATCCTAGCGTAACCGTAGATGACTTGCATCGCGAACCAGAAGACTATGTAGAGGGAAGCTCTCATGGGAAAGCAGAAGGGGATGAGGAAGATAGGGATACAGATCACGAGCGAGGTACCTGGGTAGAACATGAGGTACGCCCCTAAGACACCGCTTATAGCACCTGAGGCTCCTATAGCTGGTACAGCGTAGGAGGTCAAGCCTCCTATGAACGAGTAAGCTGAGTGGAACACCGAGGCTGCTAAGCCTGAGAGGAAGTAAAGTAAAGCGAACCTGAGGGAGCCTAGAGCATCTTCAACAGCTCTCCCTGCGAAGAAGAGGAAGTACATATTGAAGAATATGTGGAAGATGTCAGCGTGGAGGAACATGGAGGTGAGGAGCCTGTACCACTGATCAGGGTAAGACAGTAAGGAGGGGGAGAAGCCGCCTGCAGTGACCCAATAGTCGCTCACACTTACGAAGAAATTCCTATATGATGTAGCAGCATAAATCAAGGAGTTAGCGATTATGAGCGAGATAGTGACTCTGTGCTTCGGTCTGAACTCAGGCAAGGTCATGGGGATTCCTAAAGCCATACGCACCTAACCATGCTCCTCAACTGAAAGATAAAGTTTTCTCAAAGCCCTAGCTCAGTCGCAGGATCGCATCCTTCAGTATGAGCTCCCCAGTTTTAAGTCGTGAGATATCGATTATTAGAGTTAATAGAGTGGAAAGTCATGCGTTATGGTTCAGTGGTAGGGACCATGGATGAGCAACTAACTGTACTAGTGCTAGCTGGTGGTTATAGCGAGAGGTTCGGCGGTAATAAAGCCCTCTATGAGGTCAACGGTAAATCTCTCATCTCTTACGTCTTAGATAGGGTGAAATGCCTTTCTAGGAACGTGATCATATCTGCCAAGTCTGGTTACGAAGATATAGCGAGACTCTTCCCTTATGCTGAGGTCGTAGTTGATTCGTTCGAGCTGAAAGCCCCAATAGTAGGTTTGATTAGTTCCTTAAAGAAAGTCAAGACTGAGTACGTTGCGATAGTGACTTGCGACTCGCCTCTAATCAATCCTGAAGTGATCAGGGTCCTGTACAGCTTAGCGAGAGGGAGGAGCGGTGCTGCACCTAGTTGGCCTGATGGTAAGTTAGAACCCTTACAAGCAGTTTACAGCACTAAGGAGCTCCTCGAGAAAGTACAGGACTGCTGGGAGAGGGGGGATCTTAGAGTCAGGTGCGCCATCGAGTCCATGAGGAACCTCATACTAGTACCGATTGAAGTGTTGAAGGAGGTAGATCCTGAGCTCGAATCCTTCATGCACTTGAACTATAAGGAGGATTTAGAGGATTTCCTGAAGAAGTTAAATAGGTAATTCTTATCTTAATATTTTATATAATCATGCAAAAATTATTAAAAATATTAAAAGTAAAAAGTTTTATTAAATCATGGGATGACTAAGGATCTGATAACCTCCCCTCGCTCAAGACTCTCAAAAGCTTCATTTATCTCTTCTAATCTCCAACGCTTAGTTATTAATTCATCGATCTTTAGGGATCCTCCCTCAACAAGCTTGAATATTACTGGAAAATCGACTCTAGGTCTCCCTCCTATACTGCCCACTATTTCTATCTCCCTCCTGACGATGCTAGCAGGGTATATAGGTACTGTAGCCGCAGCTGGCATCAGTCCAACGAGCACCACTTTACCTCCCGCTTTTACTGATCCTAAGCACTTCTGTAAGGTATCAGGTAATCCTGCAGCTTCAAATGCGGCATCAACACCTTCTCCTCCAGTAATATCTAGAACCTCCTTCTCAGGATCCCTCTCCCTTGCATTAATAGTATGAGTAGCACCAAATTCTTTAGCGATAGATAACTTTCTATCAACTATATCCACTGCGATTACCTGACTAGCTCCTGAAATCTTACAAAGTTGTAGGATGTTGATCCCTACACCACCGACGCCAAAAACCGCGACTTTCTGACCTGCTCTAACATTAGCTCTATTCATAACCGCACCATACGCTGTTAGTACAGCGCATCCTAAGATAGCAGAGCTCTCCTTTCTCAAGCTATTCGGTAGTGGTCTAACTGCGAACTCCGGTACTATAGAATACTCCGCGAATCCCCCTCCTAAGAACGCGTAAATAGGTTCACCTTCAGGAGATCTGAGCCTAGTGGTCCCATCTA
>JAVQRZ010000170.1:0-4796 GCA_033582115.1 Candidatus Korarchaeum sp.
TCAGCTTTATGGGGAGAGAGAGCTAGAGAGGCTTTCTCCCTCTTCAGCTTGGGAATGGAGGGCTTCTTCAAGACGAAAGAGGATTTAGATGTGTTATCTAAGCTCGTCCTCTACCCCCTGGCTTTCTCCACTCTGATGAGGAAGTATGTATCCCAAGAGCTCATAGGTAAGGCGCCTAAGCAGGTCCTCTGTAGGATGATAGCTCTCGATCAAGATTACTGCGCTAAACTCCCCTCCCCGAAGCAGGAGTCTGTGGAGCTCCTTCTACTCGCTCAGAAGGTGAACGAAAGTTATAGGGAGCTGAGGAACTCTATAATGAGTTTGATGAGGAGGCTCATGTACGCTAAGCCTAAGTCGGACAACAGGGTAGTGGAGGTGTTAGATCAGCTCTCCAGGGAGCTATCCGATTGGAGCATTAGGAGGAGGTTTGAGCTCAGAGGGGCTAAGGTGAGGAGCAGGGTGATGAAGTTCTTAGCGTTCTATCCATCGGTTCCCGAGATCTGGATGGTCCAGCAGGAGAGAGCCGGCATGTTGAGACTCGATAAGGGTTCTGATGTAAGCTCAGTACCCTGGCCTTTCATGGAAAAAGGGATAGCTTACCTCATTATCTCGCCGGTAGGAGCCTCTTAAAAAGATTGGAGATTAGATCTCAATGTTTATAGCTCCACGCTTTATTTTAGTAGTAGCGAAAGCTCCTAGCTTTCCTTTAAGCCTCTTCGAGATGCATTCCTCTATGGTACGCGCTACCGCATCAGGACCGAACTCGAAGTCAGGGTACCTCTCGGAGAGCTCCTCCAAGCACTCCTTAGCTGCTTCTAAGGCCATGCACTTAGCTATAGGTTGGTAGCCATCACCTGCAGGGGTGTTAGAGAGGTACGTGACGAATAACCCTCTGGAGATGACTTCCATCTTAAATGGTACTAAGTAACTCTTCTTTCCAACTAGAGAACCCTCTAGATCGAATAGATGACGTTAATCACTTCCAAGAAGCTTCTATGTCTTTCAATTACGGTCTTCGCGTCCCAGTGTTTCACCATATCAATTACAACCTTTCCCATTCTAACCACCAGACATCTATTTTTTAAAATAAAATAATTCTATAAAAAATATTAGTTTCTTATAAAGAACCATAGGGAGATAGCTGTCGCTCCACTAAGAGTTACCAAAAAAGAGATATTCAAAGAGAAGGGGCTTCTAGAAGCTGAGTCTATAGTTCCTGAGCTTGTTAAAAGCTTAGGTTTAGGTAACTCTCCTAGTAAGAGATCGCTACTATCTTTTAACTCTCCCTTCACCTAGAGCGAGGAGTTCAGGGAGTTAGAGCTATTCTCGAGCTTCATTATCGAAGAGTACTCTAACTTCGAGCCTCATGCTAAAATATCATAAGGCTTACTATCCTAGAAGTAATCAGACGTGCCCTCAGGCACCCCCTCCGATTCGTAAGCTACCCTAGGGGATAAACCAGCTCTCTTCAACCTCTCCTTGACGTGAGGGTATAAGAAAACATACTCCTCCTCGAATTTCCTTAAGTAATCAGGCTCTATCCTCTCGATCCTCTCTAAAAGTTTCCTCAAGCTATCCTCACTTGAGAAAGAGAGCATCACCGCAGGGTGGGCTGATACTCCCTCGTCAGCTAAGTTCTCCAGAGCCCTCAATTGCAGTTCGAAGATCTCTGGCTCAGCTCCAGTGAGTATCGAGAACTCCTCCTCGCAAGCCCCTTTCAGCGAGACCCTGACGTGTAGTTTAGTGAAGGAGGAGAGGTCTTTAGCTTTAGATCTATCGCTCCCTATTAGGATCCCGTTAGTCTCCAATACGAACTTGAACCTGCCGTCGCTCTCAACTAGCTCTAGCAACTCGATTAAGTGGTCCCAGCAGATAGTAGGCTCGTTCCCGGAGATCCTGAGCAGCTCGTAGCCCCTCCTCGAAGCTATCCTCGATAACCTCAAGTAAACCTCCTCAGGGCTGTAGAAACCCCAACTAGCTTGAGGTTTGTCCCTAGGGAAGTTGCTCCAGCAGAACACACACCTGAGGTTGCAACCGACGCAATCGGCAGTAGCTATGCCTCCGTACCACTTCCCTCCTCTGAACCTATAGTACTTCCTTCTGCCTCCGCTCTCAACTAAGCTCCTCACTGCCTCAGCTAGCTCGATAGGATCGTACACAATTTTTTGAGAGCTTCTGATCTAAAAAGTTAAGTCTACCTGTAAGCAGAACAGTGAGACTTAAGTAAGCACTTATCACACCGCTTAGCTGAGCAATAGAGCTTCTCGTGGAGGTATAGTGCTGTCTGAACCCAACCGGCTAGCTTACTGAAGGACTCTGATGCGAGCCACCTGACGCATCTAACAGGGCAGTCACTACAGTTGTACTTAAGGCAAGTCCTCTTGTTCGGGAGCCTTAAGTTCTCCCAGAGCCCTAGCTTCTTAGCCATCGAGGCGAAGTGCCTATCCACAGGGGTTGATGCAGTATCTCCCATGCAGAAGAGGAGGAAGGCATCAGCTACCTTAGGTCCGCAGTACTTACAGTTCATCAGCTTCTTCCTCACCTCCCAAAAGTCCCCGTTTAGAGCTGAGGAGAGGCATGAGAAGGACTCAAACAACCTCTTCAATTGGTAGCTCCCGGATAATTTAGGAGCTATCTTCACAGCTTCAAACGGGTCGTCAGTTAACCTCCAGAGCTCTCTAGCCCACTTGATCACGTTAACGTGGTAGTCCGTTGATTGCGAGAGGAATATAGGTATTAGGATGTGGAGAGGATCGTGAGGGTCTACAGCTAAGCCTAGCTTAGGGTAGTGCTCCTTGAGAGCATCTAAGAGCCAAGCTAAGCTCCTAGGCTCTTCAGACTCCAGTATCTCCATGAACCAAGCGCCGCTCCAGTATAAGGCTTCTTTCCCGCAGTCCGTTATCAAGTAGCTACCCTCAACCCTCATCAAGCACCCTTTCCTCCTTCCAGTAACCTTGAGGTAAACTCTACCGATAGGGTAAAGCAATGAGAGCATGAAAGAAGGATGAAGGGTGATATCTAGATCTACAGGCCTTACTTCCACTTTGATCACCTTAACTTCAGTCACGATCGAGCCCCTTGAGGGTAAAGGATCTTCCTAAGAGAAGAGTTGCCAAGAGGTATAGAGCTCGAAGCTCTAGCTGGTCTTAGGATCCTGATTTGAGCGATCCTCCGAGTCGGATAATGGTTGTAAGTCGGATCCGATAGGGGATCGACCTTCGCCCATCTCATCGCCCGACCGTACATCCAAACTCCTGACAGCATCTCAAAAGCTAATGTGAGGATCAACTCAGCTCACAACCCGAGGTAGGCTTTCTTCACATCCTCCATCTCGATGAGTTGACTCGAGATCCCTTCTATCACCACCTTACCGGTCTCTATTATGTAAGCTCTATCCGATATCTCCAACGCAGCTCTAACGTTCTGCTCCGCTAGAAGTATCGTTACACCCTCATCCCTCATCTTCCTGAGCGTTCGAAATATATCGCTCACGAATTTAGGAGCAAGTCCCATAGATGGCTCATCTAACGCGAGGAGCTCAGGTCTGCTCATGAGGGCTCTAGCTATAGCTAGCATCTGCTGCTCTCCTCCGCTCATAGTTCCAGCCAACTGATTTCTCCTCTCCTTAAGTATGGGGAATAAGCTGAATACCCATTCCAAGCCATCCCTGAACTTCTCCCTAGCTCTTGGAGTGTAAGCACCCATCTCTAGGTTCTCCATGACGGTCATCATCGGGAAGAGCTGTCTCCCTTCGGGCACCAAGGAGAGACCCAGGGCTACCCTCTTATAGCTTGGGAGCTCGGTTATCTTCTCCCCTTTGAATAGGATCTCACCCTTGAACGGCTTGATGAGTCCGGCTATGACCCTGAGGGTAGTTGTCTTCCCCGCACCGTTGCTCCCTAGGAGGCTCACGATCTCCCCCTTCTCTACCCTCATGTTAACCCCCCAGAGGACCTGGAGGTCCTCGTAACCTGCATCTAGCTCCTTAATCTCGAGTGAGATCATAACATCACCTTCTCCCCTAGGTAGGCTTCTATCACCATCGGATCTGAGGCTACCTCCTCGGGAGTTCCCTCAGCCAGCTTAATTCCTCTGTGGAGGACGATTACTCTATCCGAAATCGTCATGACCGCTCTCATAACGTGTTCTACCATTATGATCGTCAACCCTATCTCATCCACGAGCCTCCTCACCAAGCGAACGACTTCCACCATCTCCGATGGGTTCAGACCGGCCACTACCTCATCCAGTAGTAGCAGCTCTGGCTTCGTGGACAGAGTCCTCGCTAATTCCATGAGCTTTCTCTCAACCACGTTGAGGGTTCTAGCTTCTACGTGCATCTTATCCTTCAGCTTGACGTACTCTATCCAACTAATAGCTACCTCTCTAGCTTCGGTTCTGGAAGATATCCTCCCTCCGTGGAAAGCTGCCGCCATGACGTTATCTAGGACGCTCATCCTCCCGAAGGGCTTGGGGATTTGAAAAGTCCTCGATATCCCCATCCTAGTTATCTTATGAGGTCTCATCCCCGTTATGTCTACTCCCTTGAAGATCACGCTCCCACTATCCGGCTTGTAGAAACCGGTGATCACGTTGAAGAGAGTCGTCTTTCCTGAACCATTAGGCCCTATTAAGCCGCATAGCTCTCCTTTCCTCACAGAAAAGCTCACGTTATTCAATGCGATGAGACCACCGAACCTCTTAGTCAATTCCTTAACCTCTATCAAGATCCATCACCTCCTAGTGAGTAACCTCCTCCTGATGATACCGAATATACCTCCGGGCATGGTCACCAC
>JAVQRZ010000171.1:0-3167 GCA_033582115.1 Candidatus Korarchaeum sp.
TGAAGCACCCAGTCTTTACTTCGTTCTACCACGCAACTAAGAAACTTGCCCTCCCTTTTAAGTTTTCATCGATGCTGGGCCTCTCCGCGGATCTCGACCCCAGGTCCTCCGGGCTCTCTCGGAATCCGCTCTCGAGAGCTACAAGCAAGCTTTAAGCTATAAGCCGGTACGAGGAACCCAATAACCCTAGTGTAAGAGCAATTTCCCTCGAGATCTCCTTAAAAACTCTTAAGCTTCCAAGTTAAGAGCTCACTGTGAGTGCTCAGGGGGGATCTTAGAAGAGACTGAAGACTCCGCGAAGGTTCGTTCCAGTAGGAGCTTATTTGCTCCTTAGGCTCGAGGAGGCATCTACTCTTCTAGAGACCTTGGGAGAGGAAGTCAAAGGAGGCCTCGCATTTGTCTACCTTGAGATTATGTCACAGTACCTGATGAGCCTAAGAGCAATCAGGGATAATCTTCAGCTCACAGCGAATGAGGTTAAGTTCCAATTCGAGGACTAACCTACGATAGTGACGATCACCTTTCTCTCCCTGGGGCCATCCATCTCAACTAACAGTATGTTCTGCCAGGTTCCCCTCATGAGCCTCCCTGAAGCTACTGGGAAAGCTCTAGAAGCCCCTATGAAGGCTGAAGCTAAGTGAGCGTGAGCGTTATCATCTACCCTATCGTGTTCCCATCCCTCCTTCATGAACTCCTCCTTAAGCTTCCTCAGGAGATCCCTTATGAGACCTACTTCGTTCTCATTAGTTACTAACGCTGCGGTAGCGTGAGGGAGGTGAACTAAGCAGATGCCCTCCTTTATGCCTGACCTACTCACTACAGCCTCAACCAAGCTCGTTATATCTAAGATCTCCATGCTGGACTTACTCCTCACTGTGAGCACTTCTGTGTATGAGACCATCGGGTTTGATGGAAAACCTTGATTAAAATATTTGAGCCTCAATAATCAGCTCCTCGTTACTCTTCATTCTTCGAGTGTGAAGTAAACTCTCTTCTTCCCCTTTCCCTTGTTCTCCACCCTAAGTAACTTCACTTTACCTATCTCACGCGTGTTTCTCACGTGAGGTCCCCCGTCAGCTTGCACGTCAACTCCAGGGATCTCAACTATCCTGAGCACTCTGACATTTGGTGGCATCCTATCAGCTAGCTTAATCACTCCAGGTATCTTCAGAGCTTCCTCTCTTGGCAAGAAGTAAATCTTGACCTCTAACCCTTTCGAAGCTATCTGATTGACCTCCTCTATCGCTTCCTCGAAGACGCTCCTCTCCCCCCTCTCCAAGCTGAAGTCGGACTTAGCGTACTCAGGTTCTATGTGCCCCCCGGTCACCAGGGCTCCCCTACTCCTGTAGAGGACAGCAGCGAGCATGTGGTCAGCTGTGTGGAGCCTCATCAACTTGTACCTCCTCTCCCAGTCTATCAGCCCCTTAACAAGATCTCCCTCCCTGAACTCAGGTTCAGAGCTGAGGACATGAGCTACATCGGGATCTTCCTCAACGCTAACTACTTCGTACATTCTTCCCTTGAATTCCAGATAGCCCCTGTCATCAGCAACGCCTCCCGAGAGTGGGTGGAAGGCAGTCCTCTCTAGGTATACCCTGTTTCCCCTCACCTTAACTACCTCAGACTCGAACTCAGTGAGGTAAGAATCAGTCTGATAGACGAGTTCAGTCATACTCCGATGCTAGAAGCTTGAGGATAAAAAGTTGATCTTAAGTTTATCTTATTTATTATCCGCCTGGGAGCGTGCCGTACGCGTTCAACTTCGACCTCTCATCCCTACCAAAGCAGTTCTTCGCTGAGGTGCTGAAGGCTTCCTACAAGGCTAGGATGCACAGGAAGCTCACCTCAACGGCTAAGAGGATAGTGAAAACGTTCAAACTTCAGGAGGTAACTGGATTGGACTTGAGCAGCGCTATAACTTTGGTGGAGGATCTTCTGGAGGTGTGCATGTTGAACGAGCTCAACAGACTCAAGTTTGAGGGATTGAGGAGGAAGGCCCTGTTCCTACCTCATTGCTCTAGGAAGTACATGGACTCCAGGTGCAGAGCGAGATTCGTTGAGGAACTGTCCTCTTACCTCTGTTCAAGCTGCTCCGATGACTGCTTAGTCAGGTTAGCTACCGAACTGGCTGAGAAGAGGGGTTACGATGTATATGTTGTCCCAGGAGGCTCCTGCGTCCCTAAGATAATAAAGAGTATGGGTTACGAGGGTGTAGTAGGAGTGGCCTGCAGCATGGAACTAATGCTAGCTTACAAGTTCCTGAAGGATTTCCCAGCTCAAGGAGTCCCTCTAACTAAGAATGGGTGCTCAGGGACTCTCTTTGATATAGAAGCCCTGGAAAGAGCGCTCATCTGAAGGATTTTTGGAGATCAAGATCCTTCTGATCAACTTCCTACATATGTTTGAGGGATCCTTAGCGCACAGTTACCCGACATAGGACCATTGATCCGTTCTGACCATGAGCCTGCGGGAGAGCTTCTCGCCTATTTGGCTACCTCTTCCTGTGATCCTCAGGCAACCCTCCGCCTCTCTATCGAATCTGAGTTAAGAGTGCACTCAATTACGACGTAATAAGCATTAGCGTACTTCTCAACTTCACTCTCCTCCAACATGAGCGAAGCTACGTGATCCTCAGTCCCAATCTCAGACGCACCTGTAGAGAACTACCCAATCCTTCTGTAGCTTGAGATGAGTTCTTTCAAGGCTTTCTTGATCTCCTCACTCTTGAAGTTACTTAAGATAGTTTCTACTCTTTGGGAGAGCATTGGTTCATCTTTATGTCTTTTTAGAGCATCTCTGACCTTATTCCTAAGTTCCTCAGGATCCTCAGTCTCGCTGAGGATCATGTCGAGCTCTTCCGAGAGCGTGAACCAAGTCCTCAAGGGGGGTTCTGTTAGGAGATAATAAGCTCCCAAGCCGAAGAGAGATGAACCTATGAACGCTATCACCACGTATGTGATCGTTAAACCTAGCAACACCCATGTTGCTACGACCAGGAACATACCTACTGCGATCAGCAGCGATCCCAGGGCCTTCCTCCTCCTAACGGATCGGGATATCTCATCGAGCCTTCTACTATGGGTCACTACCTTTTCCCTATCTAACTCATCATCCATCATAACATCACCCAGATGGATCTATTCCTAAAAATTATAAAAAAACTATAA
>JAVQRZ010000172.1:0-4192 GCA_033582115.1 Candidatus Korarchaeum sp.
TTCTCCTTTATCGTCATGAGATCCGCTAGAGCTTGACAGGGGTGCTCTTCATCCGAGAGAGCATTGATGACCGGGTTCCTCATGTAATTAGCGTAATCCACGATCTCCTCCTGTCCAAAGGTCCTGATGACAAGAGCATCGTAGTACCTGTCTAAAGTCCTAGCTGTATCCTTTACGGGTTCTCCTCTCTGAAGCTGAAGTTCATCGGGTCTCATGTAAACGGAGAATCCTCCAAGTCTGAAAACAGCTGCTTGGAAAGAGTTCCTAGTCCTAGTGGACGGTTTCTTGAATAGGAGAGCTACCGCCTTACCCTCCAAGGGTCTCACACGGATCCCTGAGTACCAAATCTTCTTCAAATCTATTGACATCTGGATGAGATACTCTAGCTCCTCCCTCGTATAATCTCTGGTAGTTATGTAATCCCTTCCCTTAAGGTTGAACAGAGCCATACGACCACCTTGCAGGTCTGACAATCAAATTTAAAAATTTTGTTGCTAATAGAATTGCTTACCCTCCTTCAGTAGCAGAACTTCTTAGTTTGGAATAAGAGTAATTTTAGTTTTAAAGTCTACATTATCTTAGGTAATCTTTATATTTAATTTATAAGCTGTCGCACAGGCCGGTGATATTATGCCGATAGGTAAGAACCTCCTTGCCGCATTAGTAGTAATTATTATCTTAATAGCAGTAGTAGCAGTATTTCTTTTAACAATGCAACCAACTGCCGGAGAGACCGTCAAGATAGGGCTTATAGCACCTCTAACCGGATCCCTAGCTGAACACGGGCTGGATATGAAGCAAGCGGCTATCCTAGCAGTCGAGGAGATAAACTCTAAGGGAGGGATTCTAGGGAGGAAAATAGAGCTTATTATAGAAGATACTGCTTGCAAAGCTGACCTAGCTACAGCAGCCGTCCAGAAGTTGATAACTCAAGATAATGTCTACGCTATCGTTGGTGAGTATTGCTCAACTGTCACATTAGCGGTCCAACCAACCCTTATGGAGAACAAGAAGCTCCTATTGGTCCCTGTATCAGTAGCTACGAAGATAACTGAGCAGAAGTATAAGTATACGTTCAGGAGCTGCGCTAACCAGTGGATGCAAACTACTCAACATGCTGATTTCATAGTCGAGCATCTGAAGCCAAAGACAGCTGCTATGCTCGGTGTAAATGATGACTACGGAAGAGAGGGTCTTAAGATATGGGGAGGCCGTGTGAAGGAGAAAGGTGTAAGTATTGTTGCTGAGGAGTATTTTGATGCCGGAACAACAGATTTCACTCCACAGCTCTCAAAGATAAAAGCCGCAAATCCTGACGTGATATTCGTAGTCGCTAACATAAGGGATGCTGCGAACATACTTAAGCAAGCGCATGAGATAGGACTTTACAAGCAGTTCAGCATGCTAGGAGGTGTGACAAGTGAGGAATTCCTTCAGTTAGCTGGAGATGATGCTATAGGGCTCGTTCACGTTAGCTACTTCGAGCCGACTTCTAAGAGACCAGTTGCTCAGGAGTTCGTCCAGAAGTTCGCTCAGAAGTGGAATAGGATACCTGCGATGTATTCAGCAGGAGTCTGGGATGCATTCATGACTCTGAAGTACGGTGTTGAGAAAGCGGGGACTTGGGATGTTGATAAGGTAGCTGATGCAATAAAGACGATAAGATTTGAGGGAGCACAGGGAACGATCTACTATGATGAGAAGGGTCAAGCCCAAACGAAGGTCCTTTTAGTACAAGTACAAAAGGTTGATGGGAAGCTGAAGAGAGTTATACTCTATCCTGAGTCAGATAAAGAGGGGAATTACATACCTCCTGAGAGATTATGAGGTTGTTAAGCCTTAATTAATTCATTTTTTCGCGCTGAGGGAGGTGCAAGTTTGGTTGTACAACCTATGCTCTTCCTAGAGCAGACGGTCTTCGGTCTGATGATGGGCGGTATATATGCTGCAGTGGGCGTAGGTCTGACGATGATATTCGGGGTAATGAAGCTCAGCAATTTCGCTCATGGAGAGTTCTACATGATCGGAGCATTCATTACATATACCTTAGTCACTATGTTAGGTGGTGATCCTTACCTTCTAGCACCTATCTCAGCGATAGCCGTTGGACTCATGGGTATAGCACTCAACAAGCTAGTGTTCCTCTCACTTTATAGGGAATTGAGAGAAGCTAAAGGAGCGGTAGCGTTCTTCTTTCAAGATCTAAGGTTCATCATGCTGACGATAGGCCTTTCGATACTTTTCGTAGATCTAGCTTTGGTTTTATGGGGCCCCATCCCTATCTCAATACCTAGTTTATTCACATCCTATATAGTTAGGCTACCCGGTGGACTCTCGTTCTCACTAGCGAGGATAATGGCTTTTATTGTTGCTATGATATCATTAATAGTTCTCTACACATTCCTAATGACGACTAAAACCGGGAAGGCTATTAGAGCGACATCTCAGAATCCCTCCGCTGCCGCTCTCGTTGGAATAAATACTTACAAAATTTACGATATCACGATGTTCATATCCACTAGTCTCGCTGCTCTTTCCGGAAGTATTCTGGGACCTATCTACAATATCTACCCTACGATGGGATTAGACGTTGTCGCTAAGGCATTCGTCGTCGTCATAACTGGAGGTATGGGTAACGTAGTAGGTAGTATGCTAGCAGGGTTCCTCATAGGGTTGGCCGAAGGTTGGGGAGGCTTAATCTTCGGAACTGAGTACAGACAAGTCGTAGCATTCTTGATAATGATTCTAGTACTTTGGTTTAGGCCTCAAGGGATACTGGGAGGGAGGAGGGACTGAATGTTAGGGATCACAGGAGATTTAGCTTTAAGGAGTGCTAAGTACTATTTTCTTGCTTTCATCCTGCTCCTACCTTTACCTCTAGCTGGAGATTACATAACTCACTTAGCTATAATGATTATGCTCTACTCCATAACAGCAGCAAGTCTCGATATACTCGTAGGCTACACCGGAAGGCTCTCCTTAGGACATGCCGCCTTCTATGCAATAGGTGCGTACACATCAACACTCCTCAGTATGAACTTCGATATAAACCCTTGGATAGGGATTCTAGTGGGTGGTGTTCTTGCCTCTCTCTTCGGGTTGGTGCTCGGGATCCCGTCCCTAAAGTTGAAAGGACCTTATTTAGCAATTTCCACGCTAGGCTTCGGAGTTATAGTTCAATTAATGTTGATAAATTTAGATTGGCTCACTAGGGGACCTATAGGAATTCCTGGAATCCCCCCGCTTCCAGGAGGGCCTTTAGATCTTAGGAGCAAGTTACATTTTTACTATATCGCCCTGGTGTTAACGCTAGTGACTGTGTACATTCTTCACATAATCTCAAGGTCTAGGATCGGGAAGATACTCATGTCTATAAGGGAGGATGAGGATGCTGCTCTCTCGGTAGGCGTTAATGTACCTCTATTCAAGGTGCTAGCTTTCTTAATATCGACATTCTTCGCTGGATTCTCAGGCGGGCTTTACGCTCACTACGTAAGGTACATAAGCCCAGCGATGTCAGCTCTCTCTGAATCGATAAATATACTCTCTATGACGATAATAGGTGGATTTGGTACTTTAATAGGTCCCCTGATGGGCGCTGCTGTGCTCACGGTACTTCAGGAGGTGTTAAGACCGTACCTCGAGTACAGGTACCTGATATATGGAGCCCTCATAGTCATAGTGATGAAGTTCCTACCTTCTGGTATCTACGGGTTCTTCCAGTTCTTGGTTAGAAGGGTGAGAGGATGATTCTAGAGGGCCAGGGCATTACAAAGAGATTTGGAGGACTAGTCGCTGTTGATAAAGTTACCTTTGGAGTGAAAGAAGGGGAGATATTCGGTATAATAGGACCTAACGGTGCGGGTAAGACTACACTCTTCAACGTGCTGACAGGTTTCTACAGACCTGAGAGGGGAAGAGTCATTTTTCGAGGGATGGATATCACCGGAAAGAAACCAAATGAAATAGCTAAGATAGGTCTCACGAGGACTTGGCAGATAGTCAAGCCTTTCTTGGGTATGAAAGTCTTGGATAACGTATTAGTCCCTATATACGTAAATAAAGGGATCTTTAGGGGTATCAGCGAACCGGAAGCTATTGAGAAAGCTGAGGAGTTACTGAGGTTCGTCGGCCTCTCGCATAGGAGAGATGTCTTAGCAGAAACACTACCTCAGGGTGAAAGGAAGAGACT
>JAVQRZ010000173.1:0-2515 GCA_033582115.1 Candidatus Korarchaeum sp.
AACTTAATTAAAAATACTTATAATTAGGAATTAATAGGAATATTAATTAACATTTTCATAGAAATAAGATATTAAATTAACTATAACTAAAATTTTATGATATTAATTTAAATTTAATCTAGAGCGACTATTGTGAGATACTAAGGGTTGGTACACTATTAAGAGAGAGGACTCTGCATCAAAGTGAGCATAGTACTATCTCTATCACTATTGAAACCCCTAATCTCAGAAAAGCTTATATTTAAATCCAAGCTGATTTACAAGGCCCTCATAGGGTTTGTTAATAAGGTGATATGATATGCCCCAGAAACAGACTAGGTATCTACCCCTTGCGCCTGTATATAGGATAATCAAGGACGCAGGCGCGGAGAGAGTAAGCGATGATGCTAGGGAGAGAATGGTCTACCATCTCGAGAGGTTCGCTCGTGAAGTCGGAGCTCATGCTGTAGAGCTCGCGAAACACGCTAAGAGAAAGACCGTCACTGATAGAGATATAGAGATGGCTGTAGAAGCCGTCTGGAAGAAGTGAAAGGTAAAAATCATAACATTCTTTTTTATTGTAAGTGATTTTTAAACATTAAAGTTACATATCAATAAACAAATTTAATAGTAGCGGGCCCGGCGGGACTTGAACCCGCGACCTACGGCTCCGAAGGCCGCCGCTCTATCCTTGCTGAGCTACGGGCCCCTCGCACCACACCTACCTAGGAGGTGCTATGCGTAAATCACTCTTAAACCTTGAGTGGAGATTTTAGAGATCAAAGAATGAATTCTCGAACTGGCTGGATATTACGGTCAACATTTAACAGTTGAGAGCTTAGCCATCTACTCTAATTTTATACCGTGTGGAGATTCTCATAGCATATGACAGATTACATTTTCGGAGGAATGAACAACCCACATAAGGATCTAATGGAGGAGGTAAACTCTATACTCAAGATGGGTATGGAATTCGTGGAGCTAACAGTGGAGTGGCCACTATCTTGGGTGGATTCCGTAGAGCTCAAGATAAAAGATCTCAGAGATGAACTAGAGTCCAGCAACGCTTTCATACTAGTGCACTCCCCTTACTACTTAGAGATAGCGCATCCCTATGAGGACGTGAGATCCGGAGCCCTGAGGGTAGCTGCTAAGATACTTAGGATCGCGAACAAATTGGAATCTGCCTTTGCGACGTTCCACCCCTTCACGCCCGGATGGCTGGCAGCTATGAGGGACAAGGCGAGAGAGCTTAACGTGCTGGGATTTCGAGAGTTAGTCAGGGAGGGAAGAGAGTTGAACGTTCAGATCCTAGTGGAGAACGTGGATCACGGAGCATTCAGGTCTCCTCCGGACATCAGGTATCTACTCGATAACGTCGAGGGACTACTCATGACACTCGACCTAGGGCACGCTATGATGAATGGAGGTATTGAGAAGCTCAGAGCTTACTTGAGGAAGTGCAGGAGGGAGATAATGCACTTACATGCTCATGATAACGACATGAGCAGCGATCTCCACATGCCTATAGGAGCTGGGAAGATCCCTTGGCGGGAGGTTGCGGTAGAACTCATTAAGAACATGTACAAGGGAACGATCACATTAGAAGTGCACTCAATCGACTCTGATTACGTTAAGATCTCAAGGGAGAAGCTGTCCTCTATTCTCAATGATGTGAAAAATATAACAGGTACCGATTGTTATCAAGAAGGAGACCAAGCACCCTGGGATCACCTGCCCGAGCGTATGGGAGCCAGACCTCCACCTAGACCACGCTAGCAGAGGTATCAGTAGAGTCATCACGTAACCTACACTACTCCCGAGGTAGATCAAGAAGGCCGCTGGTCCTGTTATACCTGCCATATGCACACTGATCTTAGTGATCTTCCTGTTTATCACTATGAGAGCTAAGCTAACGAGAAGGTACGTGAGGGAGAGGAGTGAAAGCGCTTTACTATGGTTAGTCTCAACAGGATGAACCCTATCAGGTAGGAGAGTGATGCTTGCGCTAAGAACTTTCCCCTCACTGATCTCTCGGGGACGAGTATGTCGATCTCCCCTTTTAGGTACCTTCTAATTACGTCAGCTATCGGTATTACGACGATAAACGCTAATGAGATAAAAATACTCAATAGGTTTCCCTCAGATAAACCTAAAGTCAACACCGCTATCCACCCTATGGTGACTGGAGATAGCAGTAGAGCTAAGGCCCTGTGAGCGTCCAACTTCAGCCCCGAGCGATGATCCTCTTTTATAAATAAGGAGATTACTAAGTGCTTCGATGGTTAGAAAGCTCGCTCTTGCCTACTCCAAGAGAGATCCTGCGGGTTCCGGAATAGTTAAGAAGATAAGGGAGGCTGCAGGCGAGGAGTTCAGTTTATCAGATAAGAAGTGCGAGATCTTGGAGCTAGATAGGGAGATCTTATACCTCAAGGACGACTTCTTTCGAGGATTTGATTACATTCTAGTCTTATCAAAGCATAGTGGCACACCTGACCATCCAATATTCACAGCTCATGCTCCTGGAAACTTCGGA
>JAVQRZ010000174.1:0-2299 GCA_033582115.1 Candidatus Korarchaeum sp.
GGACTTAAGTAATAGTGCCGATGCTATCATCGATGGAGAGTTCTGATGAAAGAAAGGTAAACAAGGTTTAATACCCTGATATCTTATCAAAGTTTTTGAGTATTCTTGGGGATCGAGATGGTATTCCTGAAGGATGCTGACAGTGAGAAGAGGATAAGGTTCCTAAGACAAAACTTACAGCCTATAAGGATAAGGGGGTGGAACTGGGAGTCCCCGCCGGTGAAACCCGTCCTGAACTTAGGGTTAGGGGTGAGTGAACTCGTCTCCAGGTACTGCGGGACGATGCGGGATATATACATCAAAAGGGTCTTGGGGAGGAAGCCCATCATGACGCCTCTCATACTGAGAGGCTTGATCTACCATGAGGCGATCTCGAACGCTATAACTGATGTGAAGAGATTCCTCTTCAGCAGAGGTATCTCCACTGGTTACGAGGTGCTCCGAGCCCTCCTCCCAACGGTTGAGGAGAGCGTAACTAAACTTCTGAATGAAGTTGGAGTCACCGATGAGGACTTGAAGAGGGACGCTTCCACGCTTTACAGGTTCATCGTGATTCAACTGGCCGCTGAAGTAGATAGAACTCTCTCAAGGCATCCCCGCATAGAGTTAGATTCCCTGGTCTTCAACTCGCTCCCTACGATAAGCGAGAGGGTCGTGGACGGGAGCTTAATAGGTTTGGGGAGGCAGGTGAGGATAGACCTGCTCCTGGAGGGCATCATAGTAGATGTCAAGACCGGAGAGATGAGGGACTTCCACAGGCTGGGGCCGGTTGGCTACGCTCTAGCGCTAGAGGCTGACTCCGGGACACCGGTGGACCTAGGGGCAGTGATGTACGTTAGAGTGAGTGAGTGGCCTCTGATAAGTTACGATATCTTCGAACTGAGCGATGAGCTCAGGATGGAGTTCCTCTCGCTCAGGGATGAGGCTTCAGCGATATTAGTGAACTCGGAGGATCCGGGGAGACCTCTAGACTGCTCTGAGCTCTGCCCCCTCTGGGAGGCCTGCCCTTGAAGAAGATCTCTATATCCAGCTACGGGGTGTTCCTCGGCGCCAGGGGAGGAAGGCTCGTGGTGAGGAGAGGAGGGGAGACCCTCTCTGAAGTGCCTGCCTTTGAGGTATCTCAGGTCCTAATTGACACGAGAGGCGCTTCGATCTCCACGGCGGCGATGCTCCTCCTTCTCAAGCAAGGGGCTGAGGTGCTCCTGTTCAGTAACGGAAGGCTGGTTGGGAAGTTAGCTCCCACTAGGAAGGGAGCAAACGTCCTCCTTAGGATCAAGCAGTACGAGATGAGGAACAGTGAGGAAGGGCTGGAACTAGCCAAAGCATTCGTTCTAGGGAAGATGAGGAACCAAGCAGATATGCTCAAGTCATTAGCTAAGAACAGGGAGGAACCGATCAGGTCTGAGTTGAAGAGGGCTTCCATAGAGCTTGAGATGAAAGTCGCCCTCGCTAGGGACCAAAGGGGACCACCCGAGGCTCTGAGAAGGAGTCTGATGGGGATAGAAGCTGAAACGGGTAAGATCTACTGGAGCTCACTAGCTAGAGTGCTGCCCCAGGACCTCGGCTTCACTTCGAGGAAGAAGCGTTATGAGGAGCCCAAGGACCCGTTCAACGTGATCTTGAACTACCTCTACTCCTTACTCATGTCTGAAGCGTGGTTCTCCCTCGATTCGATAGGCTTGGACCCCTTCCTGGGATTCCTCCACGCTCCTAGCAACAGGAGACCGGCTCTAGCGGCTGACCTCATGGAGGAGTTCAGACAGCCTGTGGTGGATAGGATCGCCCTAGGGTTGGTCAACGATGCTGCGAAGATCTCAAAGGATAGCTTTCTCACCGATGAGGGGAGGAAGATATTGATGAAGGCTTACGAGGATAGGATGAGGACGATGGTCACCTTCAGGGGAAGAAAGCTCAGTATAAGGACTCAGATGAGGCTCCAAGCTGAGAGACTAGCTTCAGCAATAATGGGAAGGGGTAAGTACGAGCCCTTCAGGGTGAGGTGGTGATGAGGGTCCTGGTGATATACGATATCACTCCTGACGACGTGAGGCTGAGGGTAGCGAGCATATGCAAGGACTTCGGGCTCGTCAGGATACAGAAAAGCGCCTTTTTAGGAGCTCTGAATAGTGAGAGAAGAAAGGAAATGAAGGTCAGGTTTGAGAAGGTCATGAGAGACGTCAAGGGGAACATACAGATCTTCCAGATACCTGATCCTTACGCGGAACTGAGGGAGATAGTGGGGGAGGTCGAGATTTACGGGGAGGAGGAGCTCGTGTTCTGAGGAGGACATGGTACCAGT
>JAVQRZ010000175.1:0-5345 GCA_033582115.1 Candidatus Korarchaeum sp.
ATTTATAGCGTTCCTGTAGAATATCCTAGCGAAGCTCGAAGCTATGACAACTCCAACCCCCACAACCTTGAGGAGTCTAGGAGCGTGCTCTCTACTCGAACCATATCCGAAGTTCCTCCCAGCTACTATGATATCGTTAGGTCTGACGAGCTTCGGGAAGTCAGGTATGAGGTCGTAGAATACGTACTCCCTCATCTCCTCCAAGCTACCCACTGAGTACTTCAACCTACCGGGTATTATGTGGTCAGTCGTGATATCGTCCCCAAACTTCCAAGCCCTTCCACATATCCTCATGTTAAGAACCTCCTTGGATCAGTCAACTTACCTGCAGTAGCAGATGCCGCTGCCGTTAAGGGGGAAGCTAAGTAGACCCTGCTGTCAGGCGACCCCATCCTCCCGGGGAAGTTCCTAGTTGACGTGGAGATCACCATCTCGCCGGGCCCAGCTAAGCCCATGTGAGCTCCTATACAGGGACCACATGTAGGAGGGCCTACCAAGCAGCCAAACTCCAGCAGTGTACTCATGAGTCCTGAGTTAACTAGCTTCCTGTAAACCTCCTTAGACGCAGGTATAGCTATGCACCTCGTACCCTCGCTCCTCCTCCTTCCTCTCATTATCCTAGCAGCCGATAGGAAGTCCTCGAACCTCCCTCCGGAGCAGGAACCTATGAGGACCAGCTGGACGTCCTCTCCCTCCACTTCCTCCACGGGGACGACCTTATCCACATTGCCAGGGAGCGAGACATTCGGCTTCACTTCAGAAGCTGAGAGTTCTAGAGAGGAGGAGTAATTAGCCCCTTCGTCAGGTCTCACCTCTCTCACCTCTCCTGCGACCCTCTCCCTCAACCAAGCTAGCGTCTTCGAGTCCGTAGGTACCAAACCCGCTTTAGCCCCCATCTCCACACTCATGTTAGCGAGCACCATCTTGGAATCAACGCTCATGGACTCGACCGTAGATCCTAGAAACTCAACAGCTTTGTAATTAGCTCCATCACTTCCCATCCTCCCTATGATATCTAGTATGACGTCCTTAGCTGTTACATAACTCCTCAGCTCACCATCAATCCTTATCGCTATGCTCTCAGGTACTTTCAACCAGATCTTCCCGGTCATCATGGCTATAGCTGCATCAGTACTACCTACCCCGGTGGCTAGAGCGCCTAAAGCCCCTAAGGTTACCGTGTGACTATCAGCCCCTACCACAAGGTCCCAAGGTCTCACCATACCGCTCTCAGGTATGACCTGGTGACATATCCCCTCACCGACATCGAAGAGCCTCACTCCCCATCTAGAGGCGAAGCTCCTCATCTTCATGTGTATTGAAGCTGAATCCACGTTATGAGGTGGTGATGCGTGATCTATCGTGAACACAGACCTCCCCTTTAACTCCTTGATACCCAGCCTTTCCATCACTTCGATAGCTAGAGGAGCAGTACCGTCGTGAGCGTAAACTAGATCTACTGGAGCGACTACGTGATCCCCGGGGCTAACCTGCCTACCTACCTTGAGAGAGAGGATCTTCTCCACTATCGTCATTGCCATGGCTCGCTCACCGCCGAGAGCTCCGGGAAGTACCTCCTAACGAGCGACATTATCTCCTCCTCGCTTAGGGGATCGGTTCTTTCATTTTCAAAGAGCTTCATCATATCGTTGTAAGCTATATCTATCCTAGGATCGTCCTTCAGGATCCTCCAGTCCCTCAAGTTGAGCTTCTTAGCTAACCAGTATATTAAACCCGACCTACCTGAGTAAGGGGATACCTCTACCGAGTAGGACCTCCCTATGATCTCGGGATCGAAAGGTAGGTATATACATGGGTTCTTCAGTAAGCCATCTATATGGATGCCTGCCTTAGTATTGAAAGCATTATCCCCGAGCAAAGGATAAAACTTAGGCACGCTAAATCCCATCTCTCTGAACAGATCTGCTATCCTCCCCAGGACCCTTAAGTTCATCCTATTGTCACCTGTTATCTGAGAACGCAGTAAGACCATTGCCTCCAGTGGACAGTTACCAGCTCTCTCCCCTATTCCCATCATCGTGCAGTTTGATATCGATGCTCCGTAAAGCCAAGCAGCTAAGTGGTTCGCGACAACTAAGTGGAAGTCATTATGACCGTGGAACTCAAGTTGTTCGCTTTTCAAACCTAACTCATCCACTAATGTCCTAACTAGCTTAGGAACGCTTCTAGGAAGCGGTAGCTCCGAGAAGGGGAGGGCTAACCCCAGGGTGTCGGAGAGCTTGAAACCCACCTCGCTTCTCTCTTCTTCCGAGATCCTAATAACCTCCTCCATGAACGGTAGGACGAAGCCGTAGATGTCCGCTCTAGTTATGTCCTCCATAGCTACCTTCACCCTGAGGCCTATCCTCATAGCTTCTCTTATCACATATAGGAACTTCTCCCTAGCTCTCTCTCTATCCATCCCTAACTTATGGTAGATGTGGTAATCAGATACTGAAGTCAGGAGGACCGTAGTGTCTAATCCGGATTCCTTAACCAGCTTAATATCCTCTATACTCGCTCTGACCCATCCTATCGGCTTAGGTGTAGTTCCGAAGCCCCTGAGCGCCTTGATGACTCTTCTATCCTTAGAAGTGTAGGGAAAGAGCTCTATGTCCCTAAGGATCCCGCTACTGTTATCTAGCTCGGAGAGGACAGTGTATATCTTAATGCACTCCTCCTCCGTGAAAGATCTGCTTCCTTGCTGGCCATCTCTCAGCGTGGTATCCGTTATCACTAAATCATGAGAAGGAATTCTCCTAGCTAATCTCGGGATGCTCATCTCAGGAAAGAACCATTCACACCACCGCATGCTTCTCAGACCTCCTTTTCCTCTGAACATTCAACAGGTGAGACCGTTACTTCATAGTCGTATAACGTAAATCGGTTCGATGGATATAGGTTCGAATAACGTGAATCTATATAAAATTTCGTTTCACAGAAGTGAAATAAGTACGAAATTAGGAACGAAAGAACCAGGTCATTATCTCAGGTTACGATTTCCGTACAGAGGGACCCCTGTAGAACAGGGCACTCCTGTTGAGCACTTACCGCAAGCACTAGCAACGTAGCCAATAGAACTTGCCTTCTCAGCCGACTCTAACAGCTTTTCATAGCATCTCCTCTTCCTAAGGGACCAATCATCGAGAGCTCCTACAGGGCATCTACGCAAGCAAGCATTACATTCGCGATCTCGCCTAGCGAGGCAGTACTCGAACTCAGGTCTTGGCCCTTCCTCGACGCTCGCTTCCGTTATGATAGAGTTCAACCTTACAGCACAACCCATAGCTGTTATCAAGAGGTTGTTGAGACCGAACGTGCCTAAACCGCACACGAAACCAGCGTGCCTATGGCTCCAGCTAGCCTTTAGGCTCTCCCTATCGAAATCGTGCGTAGGTCTCATGGCTAAGGTCCTATAACCATAATCCTCTAGTATAGAGGCTAGTCTAATAGCTGCCCTCCAGAGGACCTCATTAGCTATAACGTAATCCCTGAGCCACTCGAGTGAAGGGTCTTCCCCCTTGATATTACTCATCACAGCTTCCAAGCTTATGGGAAGAGCGAACACTACTACTCCCCTAGCTTCGGGCAGTAGCTCTTCAGGAACCTTCATCCAAGGGTGGGAACTCTTCAGCTCCTTCCAGAGGGGATCTCTAGCATCACAGCTCGCGACAGGAGCTGGCAACCTAAATGGAATCCCCGAGGCCTTGACCTCCTCCTCAACTATGTGATTCACCAGATCCCTTAAGGTCGCGTGCCTCAACACAAGCTACTGAGAGTATACCATTAAAAAATCAAGATGGTGGTGAAGTCTCTGTTTGTACAGTAGGAGCGGAGGATCCTCTGCGAGTAATGAGAAGTGACACTATAACCACTAGAAGGAGCAATAGCAGTGCTATCATCAGGTAGTCAGAGAGAGACAGGCCCCTCTCAGGGGTTACAGTCACAGTTTCCCTGACTGTCTCAGTGACTGTTAAGGAAGCTGTCTCCGTTCTAGTCTGAGTTTCCTGCGTTGTCGTAGTTACCTGAACGCTCTTAACTATCACTCTGAAGCTGCTCGTTGCAGATATGCCGTCGCTAGTAGCTATAATTGATGCTGTATAATTTCCCTCCTTAGCCCCCCCTAGGGTCAAGTTGATAATACCTAACTGTCCTACTCTTAACTTCGGCGGAATAGAGTAGCTCATCCCAGATGGGAGGCCAAGTAAAGAGAGTGTGATATCATCTACCTCTCCTGTTGAACTGATCAGCACTGCTATCTGAGCTTTAGGTGACTCCTTAGTCAGAACCACCTCATTAGGCACGATAGAGATTGACATTTGAGCTCGCTCAACGCTTTTCACGATGATAACCACGTTTCTACTCTTAAGAAGAGTCTCACCCTTATAGAGCTCGATCCCCATGCTGTAAGTTCCCTGAGCAGTACCCTTAGGTATTGATATCCAAAGCTGGATTGATGAGGTATCGTAGAAAGTGGTCGGGTAGTAGCTGACGTACCAGCCGGGTGGAGCGTAAACCTTCAGTCTCAAGGCATCCGGGCTCCTGCCTCCGGGTATACTTATCGTCACATCTACCTTCAGGTTGTCCCCAGGCTTCCCAATCAAGGTGAGCGGATAAACTATCAGGTTTATGTTCTCCGGCTTAGGAGCTTCTAAGACCGTTAGAGTAGCATAAGCTCTGTAGCAAGAGCTCCCACTGCATCCTTCAACCACCACTCCGTAGTCTCCAGGAGCCATGTTGGTGGTGTCTATCGAGAGGAGCGATGAGTAATAGGCACAGGGCAACGCTGGGCAGTAGGTAGAGGGACAGGTAGGACACATAGGATTGGGGGAGAAGGAGTAAGCTGTGCAGAGAGGACATATCAGCTTCAAGTATATAGGCCCAGTGAAGCTGTATAGAGGAGTAGCTGTCACTGTGAAGTTAGCTCTCTCACCCCTGTAGACAGAGAGCCTAGAGGGAGATATTGAGAGAACGAAAAGAGGCTCAGGCGGGAGGACCTCTATAGTGACGTCCTCGTAAACTGAAGCACCTGAGGTATCCCTACCCCTTACGGTTATCGTGTAGGTTCCGGGAGGTGTCCTCTCGGATGTTATCACCTTCATCACCGTGTTCTCCACGACACTAGGCTTCAAGGGGTTATCCAAGAAGTTGACAGAACTCGATGGGGGCTCATAGAAGACTGTGAGGTAAACGTCATTTGAGAAACCCGGAATTAGCTTTATGAGCCTAACCGTGAAGCTAGCTGTCTCACCAGCCCTCACTCTGGCGTAAGTCGGTGATATGCTTATATCGAAGTCAGCTGCTGAGATCGGGATGCTAGGAACTACTAATAGGAGCAAGGCAAC
>JAVQRZ010000176.1:0-6573 GCA_033582115.1 Candidatus Korarchaeum sp.
CATCGAGCCTTCTACTATGGGACACTAACTTTTCCCTATCTAACTCATCATCAATCATAAAATAACCCAGATGTATCTATTCCTAAAAATAATAATAAAACTATAATATAAAATTTCAGATCACCCTTCGACGCCGGGCTTGTAGCCCCTCTCCAGCATGTCTCGGTAAACTGCCTCAAAGAAGCGGCCAGAGATAGTCCTCTCCTTCAGCATCTTGTTGTGCAAGCCTATTGGACCCATGACCCTCAGTGAAAGTCTACTAGCCACGATCCTCGACTCCCTCCTACCCAGGAGCAGAGGAGAGTTCATGTAAGCTCCTAGCACGATGGTGTCACTCTCCTCGGGATCCAATCCATAAATTTCCTCTATCTCCCTTGAAATCACGAGTAAATCCTGCCTAGCCCCTGGGTCTCTCACCTCGATCAATCCTCTTGACATCAGAACCCCCAACTGTTTCGATAGCTCGGGATCCTCCATCGACCTGATGTAAGTCCTCCTGGTGATGTAAAGTTTCCTGAAGGCAGCGTGATACAAGTTCTCCAATCTGGAGGAAGTTTGAATCCACTTTAAGAAGTTATAATCAACGACAGCAGGTCTTCTACCGACGGAAAACAAGAGCATCAAGGCGAAAAGTGGTGCTGAGGTCCATAGAGAGATCGGGTTCAGAACGAGGAAGCATACCTCAGCTTTCTCAATACCGCAGGGCGATCCGCATCTCGTATCGTATGTGACGATAACTTCATTACAATTGAGGCCAGGCTTCGATACTTTCAGCTTGAAACCGAGCTTCAACTTCTCCCCTGGCCTCAAATCCGAGTTCGTCCTCCAGATGAGAGTCCCTTCCCTTATCTCAGGCTCCCACTTCGATCCATTGAGTACACCAGAGCCAGGGATGTAGGATGAGCTCTCCGGGATCGGACCTCTCAAGGTCAGGTCGTGAGCTGTGCCCTCGCCCCCGTTCAAGAGCTCCACCTCGAAGCCGATTACTCCTCCCACGGAAGTCGCGTATGGATGAACTGAACTGGAGATGATTATATCGGGCTCTCTAACCCATAAGGTGACTTCGTGCTTCGCTCTGATAAGCTTAGAGAGGTTAGAGATTCCTGAGGCCTCCACTGAGTTTGTCAAACTTCTAGTCATCCCCGAACAATTGAACCTCGCCATGAAGGATAACTCCAAGCTTTCGCCAGGTTGCAGCTCGAAGGGACCGTATTCTAAGGTCCCATGGTCAGTTGCATTGGGTTCATGTGTTCCGAATGTCCCCAGGTACTCCATCTCCCCCATATGATCGGACACGTTGATCCTATGCAGCGTCGTGTTGCCCCTATTGTCGACTATCACCGTGAAAACGACAGGTTCGCAGGGCTCGAGGGAGGTCGAGTTCGGGAACTTAAATACCCTCAAAACTGAGGACCAGGTTCTCCCATCTCCGGTAGTTGCGTTAGGCTGAGGAACTTCGGAGGTACTAGGAGGAGTTTCGATTAACGACCCCTCAGGTCTCGAAATCGTTTCAGTAGGTCTCGGGGTTGGTGTGGAGGGCGTTACGGTCAGGGTTAACTCTTTCCCACGTGGAGGGGCTATGACCGTCATATTACAACTATCGAAACTTAAGTAGGCTACCCCGCTATTCGGGTTGGCTAAGTTCCCGCAGAGATCAGAGTACCTCAACAGAACGCTGTTAGTCCCGGTTGTCCCATTGCGAGTACCCTCTCTCACCCTGACTACAAGAGTAAGGGTCTTGGACACGTTCATCAGTCTATCGATCCTCCAGGTGACCTTCCCGAGCGAGTAAGTCCCTCCGTCACTAGCGTTAACGAAGCTCAGGAAGGGTGGCAGGAAGTCTACTACCGTCAAATTGTAGGCTGGACCATGGTCCCCTCCAGTGTTGTTTAGGCTTATCTTGAACTCTATGAGGTCGCCCGTCTCAGCGATCACAGGGCAGTTCCCAGCGGTCGGTCTCTTAGAGATGCTAACGTTGGGATAGGTTATGTTCTCCAAGAGGACCTCAGAGCTATCTGAAGCGATGTCGCATGTCAGACCGAGGCACCCGAAGCTCGCGATGACGCGATTGGTCAAGTTGACGCAACGGCTCGCATTAGCCGCTAGGTTGACCGCGAAGCTTTCCCCCGGCTCCAGCTTCGGTATGATCCAAACGATCCTCCTATCGCTCAATTGTACCCTAAGCCCAGTCTGATTGTCGCTGACGTGAGTTAAGCCCTCTAGCAAGTCCGTCAAGTTGATGTTATAAGCAGTACTGTTTCCAACATTGGATAGAGTGATGTTCCATCTCGCAGGGATCCATATGCTCGCCTCCTGGGACTCAGGACTCTTAACCACGGTTAAAGAGGGAGTAAGAGTTCCTTCAGTTGTATCACTGGCTTTGCAAGAGTGATTGAGACCGCAGGCATCATACCCGGATACCGTGACCCTGGCCTCCTCCCCTACGACGAAGCAGCAAGAGGTCAGCACCTTGAAGGACACATCCAAGTGTTCTCCATCCCTCAGTTCAATGGACCATAATCTCCATTCGAGGTACTTCTCACCTCCTGAGGTGAGGACCTCGGGCTCGACGCGGAGGATCGTTCCGTTTGGTAAAGTCACGTTCGTGCTTCCTCTCACGTAGTCCATGCAGTTCAGCTTATCGCTGCCCAGCGGCATCTTGTATCTCAACAGCAGAGGCATGCTTCTATTGAACCCGAAGAAGCTAGCGTTTAAGTTCAGGACTCTGAAGCTCAAGATCGTTTCACCGCATATTCTATGAGCAGGTGAGGAGTAGGCAGCTGATAGTTCAGGTAGAGCTCTACTCAAGCTCGTGTTACTCCAGGAACTCTTAGAGCAAGCTATACCATTGCATCCCCAATAGAAGGAGACGTTGTTCCAAGCGGGATCGTTACAGCCGGTTAACCTAGCGCGCAAGGTTATCTCCCTTTCCCCTCCCGGGGGCAGGGGGTCCGAGGCCCAGTTGAAGGACCACCTGACCACAGCTCCCGTTAGATTGGGTTCGGGATCAGCGCTCAAGTAGGTGTAGCTGGGGTTCAGGTGGTCCTCTACCGTGAGGAAGTAGAGGTTCCCGGTCCCGTTGTTTATCACCCTTATCCTCCAGGTGACCTCATCGTACCTGTCAGGTGGTTCAAGAGGACTTATCAACTCCATATAGCTTCTCGAGAGATCTGGCTCAAGTCTCCGCATCTGGAAGGATCTTATCAATCGGTATTCCCTATTGTAGCAATCTATATGGGTTAAATTCACTATCTCACTACTGTCTTGGAAGCTGCAGTCGGCGTGAACCCTGAATCTAACCCTCAAGGTCGCTCCCGATGGGATTTCCAGCTTAGATAAGTGCCATATCACACTTCTACGGGAACCGGAGGTATGAGTGAAATTGCTCGGGACGTTTGAGTAGGTATAGCCATCCACCGTGAAGTTGGCGAGCACCCTACCGCCCGAGAGGTCGATGGGTTCGAGACCATAGGGAAGAGACTCGTTCAATAATAGACCTATTATCAGAGCTCCTGAGTTGTGAAAGGAGATCCCGAGTTTTTATTTCCGCAAACGTGGATCTCGTTGGGGATCTTAGTCAGGTTGATGGGGGCTCCCTCAGTGCTCACCTCGGCGTGAGCATGAACTAGGGAGGAGTGGTTGCACCCCCTGCAACCCCAGAAGGCATAGGTGTCATCATAGAGGCGATCCAGAGGACCTAATGGGTTAGTTATATTAGCGCAGAGGTTTATATTGAGCGTACTCCCGCTGGGTATCCCCCTATTCCTCCAATAAACGATTGTGGACCCGTTTGCAAGCGTTAAGACCTCATCAGGAGTTGGAGAACTGCTGTAAAAGGAAAATTCGCTAGATAGCGTATCGAATACGGTGGTGTTATGGGCGGTGCCGTTACCGGAGTTGGAGACCCCAATGCTCCAGCAGACTACTTGACGGAGGGTACCGTACTGGAACGCGGGCGTCTTGGTTATACTGAGGGATGGCAGGAGAACTCGGTCGCGTCTATTGAGGTATACGTCCCTGCTGGCCCCACATGAATCCGCGAAGTTGGACGTCTCTACACGGTAGACTCCACGCTTAAGATGGCAGTTAGAACTCGTCACGTTGTACCTGAGCTCGAAGTAACCTCCGGGAGGTAGAGGTGAGCTCGGGGGCATGAAGATCTGCCATTGAATCCCACTACCGATCTGTCTCACCCAAGCGAACGGAGCGACCCCTGGATCATTCCCGTAAGCGTAAACCGGAACCTGAATCGTAGTGGTACCGTCGTAGAAGTAAACCCTGGAGTTGGACTCCAAGTTGGGGGAGGTCATGGGTGATACATCCAATGTGAGGTTGTTCGTGATCGTGTAGTTATGGTAGCTACCGTAGTTAGAAGCGCGTAAGGGTATCCTCTGATCAACATTAGTTATCCTGAACCTCCAAGTAGCGTTCCCGCAGGCGTTTATGGTGTCATAGAGGATCCCTATCACGGGTGGGGAGGGTCTACTGCGAATGTAGAACTTGCGTTCAAGACCATCATAAACGCAACCCTCGCAACCGCTACTCGCAGTAGCGCTGACAGTTTCCCTATCTACGCAACCCATGACCCTGACGCTTATATTGACTTTGAAGCTCCCTCCAGGAGCTATATCGGGTATGTTCCCTCCGTAACGCTCACTCACCCAAAATAAAGCTCCATTGTCAATGAATGCCGGTATCGGTTGCGCATCGACGAACGAGAGGCTCCCTGGAAGGTTCACTGTCACGTTCACATACTTAGCGGTCGCTTCTCCTGTGTTAGTCAGCGTCAGGTTCCACCAGATCAGATCACCCCTTTCACCGTAGATGTCAAATGCCCCTAGCTCAAGATTGGGTTTGAGGAACCTGTAGCTCGATGCGCCTAGGAGCTCTGAGCTTACTCTATCACCGCAGGAACGATCGTAAGATATCCTTATTCTGGATCGACCTCCTCCATCGGAGCAGGGACAACTCGCGGTAACATTGAAGGTTACGTTTAGGGAAGCACCTATCTTCATCTCCTCGAAGACAGTCTCACTGAGGTTCCAAGCGAGCCAAGACCCACCCGTTTGATTCGGAGGGAAGAAGTACTTGTGGGTGGAGTTGTAGACATAAGCACCAACGGATCTCTTGTAATAGAAGCATTCGGGAAGTGTGTAATTCACCGTTAAGTTGTAAACGTTTGAAGCACCCGTATTCTTCAGTTTAACTGTGACGTTAGCATCACCGCAAAGCTCTACCGGTGAGGGCACCACTCTGTCCACGGCCTGTATCCTCTCCCCGAAGACCTCCACCCTGGAGCGAGCGCTCAACTCCTGACATTTAGCTGAGCAACAACCCCAAGATAAGCGAACCTCGTCATTTAGATCTGCACAACGAATCATCCTAGCTGTTAGATTTATCTTAACGGTCTTACCCTGTTTAAAGGTCTCGTTGGTCATGTAGAGGGTGTTGCCATCCTGAGTGTAGCTCCAACCGGGGGGTAGCTCCACCCCCTCCAGGGCGAGTCCTGATCCGAGCTCGTCAACGATCAAGGGATCGGATTGACTGGTGTTGCCCGAATTCGAGATTTGGATCATCCACCTAATGATGTTAGATACCGCTGAGAACTTACTAGGTGTCTTGTATAATATCAAGTTGGGCCTAAGAACCATCATCTCCCCGCTCTCGTAACTCACGTTGTGACTGCAGGTGCAACCATCGCACAGCCCTAGGTGGCCGCAGTAGTCCTCGTAGTGGAGCTCGGACCTGTAGGTGGAGGGAGCTACATCGCAGCAAGGGGTCATGTTGAAGCTTATCCTAAAATCACTGGTAACTCTCGAAAGGTAGGGGAAGTTCGTGGCATTCCAGATGAGGACATTACCCTCTGAGTAAGCGTCAACTTGGTACGAAGTACCGTTAGCGAGCGTTATATCGGATCGGAGCGAGGGCACGCTGAACCCCGGAGGTACGTGAGCCCTGACCGTAACCTCATATCCCGGGTTGTCCTCAGTAGCTCCTCTGACGTGAATGACCCTCTTCTGCATAGAACAAGCGACTATGAACGGTGGAGTAACCTCACTTATGCTCATGAGAGGCCTTATCACGTCCATATAACTCGCATAGTACATGGAACCTGAGCAGCCTAGAGGATCACCATTTGAGTCATGAGCGTCCAAGTAGAGACCCACTCTATCGTGGATGAAGCTGCTGGCTGAGCACTTCAGCCTCACGTCGTAGCTGATCCTCAACTCGTCACCCCGATTGGTCACGAAGTTGAGTTCACTCAGGTTCCACAGGAAGCAAGCGTCATTGATGAGGATCGGTTCTAGGGTGAAGGTGCTGCCGTTCGGTAGTCGGACGTAAGTAGGCCCTAAGTAATCCTCTTGGATCCCTCCCTCCTCGCAATGCGTGTAACTCATCTTCGAAAGCGTGGAGTTGATCCCATCCAAGTTGAACGTTATATCTGAGGTGTATTTAACCACGCTGCATGGCATCGAGTTGGAGACGTTGGAGTAGCTCCTTATCATGAAACAATCCTCACCTGTAGAGCAAACGATCCTGATCGAATGATCCCCTGAGGATCCTCTAGGCGTG
>JAVQRZ010000177.1:0-3115 GCA_033582115.1 Candidatus Korarchaeum sp.
ACGATATCGTATCTCTGTAGGGTTCTGTGAACTCCGTAGTGACGAGTAACGCGAAGTTCGTATTCTCGGTCTTGAGATCGTTCCTAGAGATACCGTTGACAGTTACTATCCCCCAGTAGGATTCCGTGACGACCTCGCCCCTAGGGTTGACGCAGAAGACTCTGACCTTATCGTCGAAAGTGTCACTGTAGTATATGAGCTTCGGCTCGTAGAGCACGTCAGTGAACTCACGCATGACCTCGTAGGGAACCTCAACCCTAACACCGAGGTCAACCTTCCCGCCGTCCACCTTAACACCGAGCCTCCTCATCTCGCTCACTAACCAACTCTCCATCACCCTGCCAGGTGTGAGCACGACGTAACTAGCCCTCAACTTCTCACCGCTTGAGAGAGCTACCCCTTCTACTCTCTTACCGTCAGTCAGTATCTTAGTAGCTGGTATCCCGAACCTGACTTCTATCCCTATCTCCTCGATCATCTTCCTCAGGTTCAAGAGAACACTGTAACCTCCATCGCTCCCCATGTGCCTTATCCTGAAGGGAACTAGGAGGAGACCTGCCTTCAAGGCTTTCCTCCGCAGTCTCTCCACTTCCTCAGAGTCCTCCCCGTAAACGTGATCAGGCGCCCCTAACTCAATGAAGGTCCTATCGACGTACTCAACGAGCTCCCAGAACTCCCTATCTCCTAATAAGCTAGCTAGATCTCCGCCTACCTCCTTAGTCAGGTTGAGTTTTCCATCGCTGAAAGTACCCGCCCCTCCGAAGCCGGACATCACGTCGCATGTTGAACAGGCTAGACATCTCCCAGCGGACTTCAGAGGGCACTTCCTGCTCCTTATATCCTTCCCCATCTCAACTATCATGACCCTAGCATTAGGAAGGGATTTCTTAACCTCCATAGCTGCGAAGATTCCAGCAGGGCCGGCTCCGACTATTACGACATCCCAGCTCTCCAATATCCCTTAGCGAAAGCTAGTGGATCAATATATAAGCTTTCCCCTGCTGATTAAGAAGGATAGCGTCCCGATGTACTCTCCCTCTAGTGTCAACACGTCCGTTGAATCTGGGTCAAAGCACTTAGGGAATACGGGTCCTGAATCACTAGGGTTAAGTATATCGCCGTAGCCAACTAGCTCATTGAAAGCAGGTACTAAGATTATTGTCCTTGGAAGGTTATCGCATGAGGAATCTCCTACGACCCAAACCGGTACTCTCCCAATACCTCTAAGGGATATGGATGGATGAACATGACCCATTATCCCGAAATCGTAAGAGGAGGACTCCTCATGGGGATAAGCATGACCGTGAAAGATCCAGACATCGTCTAGAGGTACGCCCCTAGTCCCGTGAACGATGAAACCTCTTCCAACGAGATTCTGAAGGCCACCATCATGATTCCCTTGGACCACTTCTACCCTCTCGAAGTGCTGGGATAACTTAGCTAGGAACCCCTTAATCCTGCTGCTTGGAAAGAGACTTATCGAGTGCTTCAGGTCTCCTGCTATGAAGAGACCGCTAGCTCTCCCAAGGGAGAGTATCCTCTCGAGCATCCTGCTGCTCTGGTCCGGGACGTAGACACCTCGATTGGTTAGTTCCATCTCATACCCTATGTGAAGGTCAGCGATCAGGATCCACCTCTTGCCCTCAACGTTTATCTCCACGGCTGGCTTTCCCCATATAGGTCTCATCCTTGAGGGCAGGTAATAAGCAGATTAAAATACATTCCTTGTTAGCTGAGCTCCCTTGGAGGAGCTCTCTCAAAGCCTTAAGATACGCTTTAAGAGGTTACGTTGAGGAACATGTTTTCTTACCGAGCAAGAGGTACTTTTACGTTGTTAGTGCTTCTGGAGGATAGTCTCTGAGGAAGGGGTCTGCTCCTGTTTGGACTACTATCTGAATGTCATGATGAGGGGTAGGAGAAGGTTATGTCATCACGTCGCTTCAGTTATCATATCTAAGGAATTTGGAAAATTAATAATAGTGGAACACAGAGATCAGGAACTCCTTGGGGTTCTGAAGGGCTTGCTGTTGTCTGAGGGGATTACGTCAAGGTTATAATCGTTGAATGGCGAAGACTTTATAATTGGGAGTTACTCCAACCCCCAGTGGTATCGATGGACTCAGGTAGCGAAATCGACAGTGAGCTCTTAGCGGATTACCATAGAAGGATACTTAAGGAGGTGGTCGCTAAGAAGGTTGCAGGTGACATACTATTCAGTCAGAACATAGGTCAAGCGATGAGGAAGTGGAGGGAATATTTCGGCGTCAAGCAGAGCGAACTCGCAAGAGCTCTCGGTGTATCTGCTTCAGTGGTCTCGGACTACGAGTCCAGTAGAAGGAAGAGTCCGGGTTCTCTCGTGCTGAAGAGGTTCGTAATGGCGTTGATAGAGGAGGATGAGAAGAGAGGCGGTACTGTCCTCAGGACGCTAGTAAGGACATCGGGATTAATTCCCCTCCTATCTAGCGTGGTTGACATAAATGAGTTCACCCTCCCGATAGAACTGGAGAGGTTTTTAGAAGCGATAGAGGGCAGGATAGTAGTGGAAGCCCCTCAGCCAACTTACGTTCATGGCTATACTGTGATAGATAGCTTAAAAGCGATACTGAACCTGAGCGGATCTGACTTTATGAGGCTCTTCGGCACCTCGACTGAGAGGGCTCTGATATTCACTAGGGTATCGGCTGGTAGGAGCCCGCTAGTAGCTCTGAAGGTGGTTGACGTAAGGCCTAGTTTAGTTGTACTGCATGGGTTGAACCCTGAAAGTGTTGATGATTTAGGTGTGAAGCTAGCTTCGGTTATGAGGGTTCCTCTAGCTGTAAGCACCTTGAAAGACGTTAATGAGCTGGTAAGTAGGCTTAGAGAGCTACCTTGAGCTAAAGTGCCTTCTACCTCCTAATCATTCATCTGATCTTAGATCAACATTCCCATGATATTCTTCAAATTTTGACCAAATAATTAGGTAAGTTTATATTATAAAATCCCGGAACACCACGGGGGAATATGACTAGAGGGATGTTCCCCACCCTAATGTTATTCCTCCTCTTAGTGACGCCTTACGTTCAAGCGACCCCCTCAGTTACTGAAAGAGAAGAGTCGTCAGTGATCGAGAGGATAG
>JAVQRZ010000178.1:0-2138 GCA_033582115.1 Candidatus Korarchaeum sp.
AGAGCATCATCGAAGCCACTAAGGACTTCGAGCTGAGTTACTGCAGGTAGCCTCAGTTAACTTCGGAAGCTTTCGAACCTTTCAGTAATGATTATCTTACCTTAACCATGCTGTTAAGCGGTGGGACCTTGAGAGTCCTAGCAGCCTTAACGGTGCTCCTGCTGGTAGTACCCCTGGCTGCAGTTTACTCCTGCCCTCCTACAGCGGGTTACGTAGGGGCGATCTACAAGCAGGGTAGTGACTTAAGCGGTCTGATAGAGTTCCTGAAGGAGGCCGGAATCTCAGCTTCAATAAGCTTCGGGGAATACGAGTTCTCACCTTACAGTGACCTTAAGTTCAAGTCCGTCTTCCTAAGGATAGGGGCTTACGAGGAGGGAGGCGAGCTAAAGGCTTACGTCTTCCCCGGAAGGTCTTACACTCTGCTGATAGTTGAGACCGATGTTAACTTGAGCGACGCTCCTCTGATCTACGCTGAGTCCTTGCTCTCCCCTTACCTAGATCCAAAGCTTATAGTGAACGTATCGGGAAGCCTGAACAACAGGGTGCCTCCGGTACCATTAGCTAAGTGGTACGAACTCGAGAGGGGAGAGCCCCTTAGCGTGAGCGTTTACAAATGCGGCTTCACCTTCTCAAAGATGAAGAGACCTAAGGTGGATGCTGTAGCTGTAGTATCTAACAGCATAGACTACGATCTCTCCTTCAACATGATAAGGGATGCGTTCGAGTCTAGAGGCGTTAGGGTCAATTACCTGGGGAGCGACGTCAGGGCTATAGCTAAGGCTAAGGATTACAGCATCGTGATATTCCTAGGCGGCAACAGGGCTATAGGGATCGGAAGTTTCGTAGCTCCAGTACTCGGAAACGTTAGCATTAAGGACCAGGTTATCGTGATGAGACCTTGGGCTACGGGAGGCTTAGCTGTAGTAGTAGCTGGTATCGATAGGTACGCTACGAGGGGAGCAGCTGGGAGCTTCGCTAAGGGTATGGTAGACGATGTGATCAGGTTCCTGAGGGGAGGGGAGGCGATAAAGAAGGTGGTCACGCGATGCGGACCTGTAGTAGAGCTAATATCATCCTCAGGTAGGTGCGGCTACCAGGAAGAACCCTCACTCATCGTGAAAGTAGAGGGTAACTTCGCTTACGCTAATTACAGCTTGAGCTACGCTAACCCGTGCGGGAGGCTTGTCCTCTCAGGCTACGAGATGCACGGGAATAGGATATCAGTTAGCTTGAGGATCGTGGACACCAGTGAGATATGCGTTCAGTGCATAGGGGTATTAGAGGCTGAGCTGAAGATAGGACCACTCCAGGAGGGAAGCTACGAGCTCTGCATCAACAAATTATGCAAGAACTTCGAAGTTAAAGGTTGAATTCATCCTAAAATTTCCCTTCACTCTATTATCTTCTCGTAAGCGAAGAGGAGCGGTGAGATGAGCGAGGGTATTGATGTAAGTATATAGAGCACCGCTATGACGTGGAGAGGCATCAGCACGCCGGAGTGAAGGGTTAGAGTTGCTGAGAGGAAGCTTAAGTAGAGAGCTAGTGAGAGCAGCAGGATGTAGGGGTTCCTCAAGAGGCTAGCGTACTTCAAGCCTACTTCCGGATCTGTCCTCCTCAGGAAGGCGTACTGCAGGGCCGCGGAGATCAGAGGGGTAGCTGAGAAAACTGCTGCTAACGGGTCCTTAGTGAAGGAAGTAAGTTCAGCTTCAAGTCTAGCTAGCTCCTCCTCATCCCTTAAAGCAGCTTTATCGAGCCTTCTCGCATTATTCAGAGCTTCCCGAACTATGTAGGTCAGCTCCTCATGGTAGAAGGTCTTCAGGGTGTAGTTGTAAGGCATCCCAGCTATGCTAGCAACTACTCTACTGTCCTCCCTCCTGATCCTTACAGACCTGAAGCCCTCGATATCGTAAGTAATTTTGAGGTCAGCAGGCCTGCCCCTCCAGATCTCCCTCCCTGAGTAAAGTATACTCAGCTCATCCCCCTCCTCTGAGTAGCTGAACAGCCTGAGGACGAGAGGGGCTACCGCCTCCCTGTATTGATCGGCTTTATTCTTAAGGTAGAGTATCTCGTTCCTCAGTACTTCTATCCTCCTCATCTCGCTCCATATATCATCCATCTTCTGAAAGTAGAAGCTTGAG
>JAVQRZ010000179.1:0-6904 GCA_033582115.1 Candidatus Korarchaeum sp.
TTGAGGAATCTGAGTATCGACTGGTAGGATTTCTTAGTCTAGAAGATAGTTACCCTTAGTGAGTGAAGGGGCGTTCATGAGGAGTACTTGGGTAAGCCGAAGGAGATAATGGGGAGAGAGATAGAGCTGAACACCGGGGAGATAAAGCTAAGGGACCTCTTAGAGAAGCTCCCAAGGGAGGTCAGGGATCTCGTAACAGATGGTGAAGAGGCTCAAGATGATAGTACTCATTAATGGAGTATCCGCCAATTCTAAGGTGGAACTCGATGCCCTTCTTCTCCCTGACGACGAGCTCTTCATCATGCCTGAGATAAGCGGGGGCTGAGTAGCTTCAAATACCTATTCAACTTTTTTATCTTTATATAGAGTAGCCTACGCCCTTTTCTCTCACCACCTTAGCGTTTGGTTGCGGTATCGGGGGAAGAGGGGTGATGCTTATTGAGCGGCAGGCTATTATCACCTCGCTGATACCAACTGCATAAACGCTTTGGACTATTGGAGCTGGAACTCTCCCCTCCTTAAGGTCGGAGAGGAACCTTCCAAGCTCCTGTGGAGATCCCCTAGCCATCACCCTTCCTTCTACTGTGATCCTAGCTATCGATGGCGTATAGCTGACATCTATCACGAACTTCCCTTTCGCAGAGTCCCCTTGCTTCTCAATCTTACCTATGTTCATGCTAACCGATACCTGGAGGTTCTCAGGTAGGGGATCGTCTGGTTCTATGAACCTCTCACCTGAGATCCTAGTTACCCTCACCGCTACCTCCATGGTTCCACAGCTAATAGTTGCTCTCTGAGGAGATAAAGTTTTTCGGAAAAATACCTCTAAGAAGCTGGGTGATAGAGTGAAGGTCAGAAAGAGGGATGGGAGAGAGGAGGATTTCTCTAAGATAAAGATAGTAGCTGCTCTTATTAAGTCAGGATCCTCTGTAGAATTGGCAGATGAAATAGTGAGTGGATGTGAAAGTGCATTTAAGGGTAGAAACATCATAGAATCCTCTGAAATAAGGGAATTCGTTCTGAATCGCTTGAAAGAGAGAGATCTGAGGGCTTATGAGAACTGGCTGAGATTCGACTCCCAAACGAAAGGATTGAGTTTCACAGTAAATAGGTGAAGTGATCCCCAATGGTCACCTTGAAGGACCTGACAGAGCTCTCGTTCAGGATAAAGGATAGAGTCTCTGAATACCTAGGGTGCGACATAGAGTTAGATTACTTGAGTGAGGGGGGAGATACAGCTAGGGCTATCGATGAAGCTGCTAAGCTTGAGATAGAGCAATGGACGTCGGAGTCGAAGAGACCAAGCATAATCAGTGAGGAGAATGGTTTAATTGAGGGTGAGGAGGATGGAGTGATATTCTTGGATCCCATTGATGGTAGCTCGAACGCTGACAGAGGGATACCTTTTGCTTGCGTTTCGATAGCTTACTCTAAATCGAGCTCTCTTAAGGATCTATCAATATCGGTAATACTCAACATCTTCTCAGGGGACCTCTACTACGCTGAGAGGGGAAGAGGGTCTTATAAGAACGGCGTTAAGATCTCCGTGAGGGATTTCAGGGGAACACCCGTGATATATGCTCCCTGCCAAGAAATAGATCCTTTAAGGAATCTGGACCTTAAGCACATATCTAGGAGGGACTACGGTTCTGTCGCCCTGGGTTTAGCTCTGATATCAGAGGGGAAGGTAGATGTCCTATTGAATTCTAATGAGGACTTAAGGGCTGTCGATATCGCAGCAGGTCTCCTATTGGTCAAGGAATCCGGAGGCTCCGTATTCCTCAATAAACTTGAAGTACATGGGTTGAAGAGGGAGTTAGGGATAGTAGCAGGTGTTGAGATCCTATCCTCAAAGCTCGCTCCTAGGAACTACCTAAGACTGTAGGGGGTAGCTCTCCTTTTTCTCGAAAGAGAGATTCACCTTACAATAGAAGATCCGATTATCGATCCCACCTGACTTAACACCACTCCGTTAGGCTTTATTATCTTAGAGGACTTCGATAATCCCAGTCCTTCTAACTACCTTGCACATGGGATCTCACTCTATAAGAGAAGAAAGCCGAAAATGAAGCCCCGGGGGGGTCTCGAACCCCCGACCTGCCGCTTACAAGGCGGCCGCTCTGCCATCTGAGCTACCGGGGCTACCACTAGTTGAACGATCGGGGAGAATTTAACCTTAATCCTCTATCCTATTTAGCTCGAACTCCTCGTGTAGTGACCTCACAGCCTCCTCCCCGTCCTCCCCACTAACCACGAAGGATATACTAAGCTCCGAGGAGCCTTGAGCTATCATCTTAACGTTTATCCCCCTGTTAGCAACTGCCTTGAAGACTCTAGCAGCTACTCCAGGGGTTCCTCTCATACCTGAGCCTATAGCAGCTACAGCAGCGCAATCTCTCTCTAAGATAACCTCCTTGAAGATCGGTCCGAGGAGCTTCGCTTCAACTAGCCCTCTAGCGCTCTCAGCCACCTTGCTGTCGAGGACTAGGGAGATATCAGATTCTGAGATAGATTGCGATATCATCTGAACGTTAATAGACCTCTCGGAGAGCTCCTTGAAGATCGCGTAAGCGCTTCCAGGTCTACCGACCATACCAGCCCCTCTGACCATGATTATCGAGACCCCCTTCCTCATACCTATGGCTTTGACGATGCTCTTAGACCCACCTTCCTTGGAGATCAAGGTGCCCTCGCAGGACCTGTTCCTGAAGTTCCTAACTCTAACCGGAGTGTTTGCCGCCATAGCAGGCTCAAGGAACCTAGGGTTCATCCTCTTAGCACCGAAGTGAGCCATCTCTATCGCCTCCATGTACGTTATCCTCTTGAGCAGCTTCGCTTCGCTCACTATCCTAGGATCGGCTGTCATGAAACCATCTACGTCCGTCCAAAGCCAGACCTCATTAGCGTTCAGAGAGGAGCCTACCAGCACAGCTGTCAGGTCACTACCTCCTCTACCCATTGTAGTCACCCTCCCGTCCCTGGTCATACCCGAGAACCCAGCTACCACAGGGAGGGTATCTTCTAGCATGGGCATGAGCCTAGTCCTCAGATATACTCTCGTTGCTTTAAGCAGTGGATTTGCATTACTGTAGAGGTCGTCAGTGATTATACCGGCTTCACCACCGGTCATGAACCTCGAGTTCATTCCTTCCTTCCTTAAGAAAGCAGCTAGCATTCTTCCGCTGAAGTTCTCACCTAAGGAAGCTACGAGATCCCTCACCCTAGGGGTCAGCTCCCCCAAGTAGATGACCCCCCTCACTATCCTCTCCAGCTTCTCGAACTCCTTCCTGACGTCATCACAAGCTATATCCAGCTCCTCGCAAACCCTGAGGTGTCGGTCCTCTAGATCCATAAGCAACCTGCTAGCGTTCGATTCATCCCCTGAAGCCGCTAGGTTGCAGAGCTTGAGTAGGGAATCTGTGACACCTTTCATAGCTGATATCACGATAACTAAGCCTTTCTTGACCTCAAAATCCCTTATGTATTCACCTATTTCGACGAAGTCGTTCGATTTGTTCAGTATAGATCCTCCAAACTTCATTACAAGCATGATCTCACCCCGCTTAGGTTCATCTTGAGCTCCACTAAGTCCCTGAGGATAGCTGTAGCTGTCTCTTCACCACCAGCACCCTTCCCCACTAAAGTGTGTCTACCTGAAAGTTCAGCGAGGAAGGAAACAGCATTCAATGCTCCAGAGACAGCTAGAGGGTCTGTCCTTTCAACTGCCTCCGTTCTCACCCTCAAGCAAGATCTATCTGCGCTAGCGATCAATCTCAAGGTCTTCCCCTTGGATAGTAGTTCCTCTCCTATCTCGACTCCTCTTATACCGCTAACCTCCACGTCCCTTAACGTAGCATCAGATTCCATAGCTAAGTTCGATAGTATGACAAGCTTAGCAGCTGAATCCCATCCATCTATGTCATTAGAAGGATCTGCTTCAGCGTAACCAAGCTTCTGAGCCTCAACGAGAGCTTCCTCAAATGACATACCAGATTCCATTCTCGTCAGTATGTAGTTAGTCGTCCCGTTGAGCACTCCCCTTATACCTAGGACTCTCTCCCCGACCAAGCAGCTCCTGACGAATCTCACGAAGGGAGTCCCCCCTCCGACCGTCCCACTGAAGAGGAGCTTCAAACCACTCTCACGAAACATCTCGATCAAAGCTGGCATTTCAAGAGCTAAAGGTCCTTTATTAACTGTTATCACATGCTTTCCGCTATTTAAAGCTGCTTTTATGTGAGAGAGACCTGGCTCACCATTCTTGAAGTTAGATGGCGTCGCTTCTATTAGGACTTCAGCCTCAACCTCCTTGATCAAATTAGCTCCTCTCAAGCCCACCTCATCAGCGAGACCAGCTAAGGAGCCCCTTCTAATCTTCTGCTCTAAGACCGTCCGTGGATCGAGACCCTTCTCGTTGTAGAGGGAGGAGCTTGAATCGGAAACCGCAACTAAAGTAGGATTCAAGCCGTACTTAGATCTGATCTCAGGAGCCTTCTCCATCAGCATATGTAGAAACGCCTTACCGACCACCCCTAGGCCCATCAATGCTACGCGCATATTAGGAGAGGGATGGGCACCATTGTAATAAAAATGTTCACTCATTTGGCAGCAGATCCAGAAGCTGAACAAACCATTAAATTAGTGAGGGAGGGGCACCTTTGATGAGCAAGTTATTCAGTAAGCTAACAAGAGTAGAGGATGCTTTAAGTGTGATCTCCAGTTATCTCGAACCCTTACCTAGTGAGAGAGTGAGCACGCATGAAGCTCTTGGGAGAGTATTAGCTGAGGACCTGTTCTCCCATATGGACATGCCTCCCTACGATAGGGTAGCCTTCGATGGTTACGCTGTCAGGGCTGAGGACACCTTCGGAGCCTCTAAGGACAACCCCGTCCTCCTGAGATTGAGGGGAACTTCGTTCCCAGGGGAGGAATTCGAAGGCGAGTTAGCTAATATGGAGGCTGTTGAAGTCGGTACAGGAGTTCCGCTACCTAGAGGGGCTGATGCCGTCGTTCCACTGGAGCATACAAGGAGGGAAGGAGATTATGTTGAGGTAATGAGGCAAGTAGCACCAGGAGCTAATGTCGATAGGGCTGGAAGTGACTTGAGAGCTGGTGATCTTGTCCTCAAAAGGGGGACTTACCTAGGACCATTCGAACTATTAGCTATAGCCTCTCTCAATATAGTAGAGGTTCCGGTCGTTCGTAAACCTAGGATCTGTCTTATAGCGAGTGGAAACGAGTTGATTGAATTAGGATCCGAGCTTAAGAGGGGGAAAGTCGTGAACTCAAATGTCTTAGGTGTGAAATCCCTTATAGAGGAGTTAGCTGACGTGAAGTACCTAGGAATTTGCAGAGACGAACTTGAATCCCTGAGGAGCTGCTTATCTGCCTGTATGGACTGCGACCTAATAGTTACGATAGCTGGGAGTAGTGTAGGGGAGAGGGACTACCTTCAGGAGGCTATAAGTTCGCTAGATGGGGTTATCTTAGTTAGGGGCCTCAGTATAATGCCTGGAAGACCTACGTTACTAGCTATCATCAATGGAAAGCCTCTGATCGGATTACCGGGCTACCCTGTTTCAGCTATGGTATCTACGATCGAGGTGCTCCTACCGATCATACACAAGCTCTTAGGGATCCGTGGCTACCCTGCGAGGACTGTGATAAGAGCCAAACTCTCTCAGAGAGTCCCTTCCTCAGCCGGCGTGAGGCATTACGTTAGGGTGAAGCTCCTGAAGGGGGATGAAGGGTACGAAGCTGTACCCGTAAGGGTAGGCGGAGCCGGAATAGTGAGTTCTCTCGTGAGAGCAGATGGTTTCCTCGTGATCCCTGAGGAAGTAGAAGGTTATGAGGAGGGGACTTACGTCGATGTCATAGTTTACAGGAGGTGGTTAGATCTTGAGGAAAGTCTTCAGGGAACTTAAGGGGTTAGATGAGGTTAAGGAGCTCGTAATGAAATATGAAGGCCCTAAGAGAGTTGAGAGAGTGTCTATCTGGAGCGCAATAGGGAGAGTGCTAGCAGAGGACGTCGTCTCAAGCGTAGATGTACCCAGCTTCGATAGAGCAATGCTCGATGGTTACGCTATCAGGGCTGAGGACACCTTTTGGGCAGACGAGGATAATCCAGTAGAGCTGAAGGTCGTAGGAGAGGCTTCCGCAGGCCACCCGTTCTTAGGGGAGGTTGGGAAAGGTGAGGCAGTAGAGGTAGCGACAGGCGCGCCGATCCCAAGGGGAGCTAACGCTGTGGTAAAGGAGGAGTTCACCTTGAGGAGAGGGGACAAGGTCCTCATCATGAGAGCCGTTCCCCCAGGTGAGAACATCCAAGGAGCTGGTTCCGATATCAGAGTAGGTGAGGCCCTTCTCTACAGGGGCACGGTGCTCTCACCCAGGGAGCTAGGGATCTTAGCAGCCGCTGGGATCAGGGAGGTAGACGTGCTGACTAGACCTAAAGTAGGAGTGTTCTCTACAGGCGATGAGTTAGTGCAGCCGGGTGAGGAGTTGGGGTATGGGAAGATATATGATATCAACTCATTGACGCTCTTCTCCTCTGTGTTGGAGGATGGAGGAGAACCCGTGTTCCTGGGGATACTCCCTGACGACTATGAGTCCATTAAGAGAGCTTTGAGCGAGGGTTTAGCTGATAGCGACCTCATACTGGTCTCAGGAAGCACTAGTGTTGGAGCAGGAGACGTGATGTATAGGGTGCTAGAGGAACTCGGCCCTCCCGGTGTGCTTGTGCATGGTATAGCTATCCACCCAGGCAAACCCACTGTTATCGCTGAGGTAAGGGGGAAGCTCGTGATAGGTCTCCCGGGTTACCCGACGAGTTGTCTCACTGTATACAGGGAGTTAGTATCTCCCTTGATCAGGAAGTGGAGCCGCAAGCTCCCAGGAACTGAGAGAG